>JALQYS010000405.1 GCA_023254015.1 Paracoccaceae bacterium | reverse complement strand
TGCCGCCTATCAGCTTTTGGTCGAGGGCGGGGTCGAGGCGGTCAAGGTCATGCCGCTGGCCGAAAGGCTGGGCCTGTCGCGGACCAGTTTCTATTGGCATTTTGCCGATCGTGAGGCGCTCTTGGACGGGCTGGTCGCCCGGTGGGAAAGTCGCAACACCGCCAATCTGATCGCCCGCACCAAGGCCCCGGCCCAGACCATCACCGAGGCGGTTCTGAACCTGTTCGACTGCTGGATTCAGCCCGATCTGTTCGACAGCCGGCTGGAGTTTGCCATCCGCACCTGGGCACTGACCGACGCCGGATTGTCGAAACGGCTGCAGGCCGCCGACCTGACCCGGATCGCCGCGATCAACGAGATGTTCCAGCGTTTCGGCTATTCTGCAGCCGAGGCCGACATTCGCGCCCATACCATCTATCTGACCCAGATCGGCTATATCTCGATGCGGTTTGACGAACCGCTTCTGCCGCGACTGGATCGCATTCCGCCCTATGCCCTGACCTTCACCGGCAAGGCGCCGCAGGAAGGCGAGATCGAGGCCTTCCGCCAAAGGCACCTCCAATCCAGCCACGACAGCGGTTCGCAAGGTCGTTGACAGGTCGGGCAGGGCGGGTGCAACCTGCTTGCCTACAAACAATTCCGGACCGGACATGCCCGCCTATGCCCGACCTGACACCCTGACCGACGCCTTGCAGGTGATTGCCGATGGCGGCAGGCGCGTGCTGGCCGGCGGCACAGACCTGTATCCCGGCGCAGGGGCTGCCCTTGCCGCTTCGGTGCTGGACCTGTCCCGTCTTTCCGAACTTTGCGGCATCTCAACCGACAACGGCCTGCGCATCGGTGCGATGACCACATGGACCGAGATTGCCGAAGCTCGCTTGCCTCCGGCTCTTGTCGGGCTGCAGCAGGCGGCGCGGCAGGTGGGGGCGCGGCAGGTGCAAAACCTGGGCACGATCGGCGGCAACCTGTGCAACGCCTCGCCCGCCGCAGATGGCGTGCCCCCGTTGCTGACTCTGGACGCCGAGGTGGAGCTTGCCTCGCTGCGGGGTGTCCGGCGTCTGCCGTTGACCGAGTTCCTGCAAGGCCCGCGCAAGACAGCCCTTGCCCCGGATGAGCTGCTGCTGGCCGTTCATCTGCCACCGCAGGCCTTGCAAGGGCAGGGCGCCTTTCACAAGCTGGGCGCAAGGGCCTATCTTGTGATCTCGATTGCCATGGCCGCGGTGCGGCTTGCCACGGAGGGCGGTCGCGTGGCCGACATCGCGCTGGCCGTCGGGGCCTGTTCGCCGGTCGCGCGCCGGCTGACCGCCGTTGAAACTGCCTTGCGCGGGCAACCTCTTGGCGATCTGTCGGGCCTGATCCGGGCCGAGGATGTGACGGCATCCCTGTCGCCCATCGATGATGTTCGGGCAACCGCTGACTATCGTCTTGGGGCCGCTGTGGAACTTGTCCGCCGCGCTGTCGGAGCTTTGGCATGATTTCCTTCACGCTTAACGGTCAGCCGGTCTCGGCCCCGGTCGCCCCCACCCTGCGGCTGACCGAAGTCTTGCGCGAAACGCTTGGCGCGCGCGGCACCAAGGTGGGTTGCGACGCGGGCGATTGCGGTGCCTGCACGGTGTTGATGGATGGCCAGGCGGTCTGCGCCTGTCTGGTGCCCGCTGCCCGTGCCGAGGGCACCCGGATCGAGACGGTCGAGGCCGAGACACCTCTTCTGACCCGTCTGCGTGCCGCCTTCCTGCGCCATGGGGCCGCGCAATGCGGCATCTGCACCCCCGGCATGCTGATGGCCGCAGCCGAGCTTCTGGCCCAGACGCCCCGCCCGACCGAGGCACAGGCGGAAACCGCGCTGGGCGGCGTTCTGTGCCGTTGCACCGGCTATCGCAAGATCATCGTCGCCGTCTGCGATGCCTGGCGCGAGGTGCCGCCCGCGCCTTTGCCCGACAGCACGCCGGTTGGTCAGAGGATCGAAAGGCTGGATGGCGCGGCCAAGGTGGCCGGCGATCTTTTCGGGGCCGATGTGGTGCCGGAAGGGGCGCTTTTGGTAAAGGCCGTCCGCTCCCCCCATCCGCATGCCGCCTTTGTCTTGGGCGATCTGGCCGCCTTTGCCGCCCGGCCGGGTGTTGCCGCCGTGTTCACCGCCGCCGACATTCCGGGCCGCAACGCCTTTTCGGTGATCCCGCCCTTTGCCGATCAGCCCGCCATAGCCGCCAGCCCCGCCCGGTTCCGTGGGGAATGCGTGGCCGTCGTGGCCTTTGAGCCCGGCGCCGATCCTGACCTGACCGATTTTCCCATCCGCTGGACCCCGCTTCCGGCTCTGACCGCACCGGCACAGGCCGAAGCCCCCGCCGCGCCGCTGCTGCATCCGACCCGCTCGGGGAACCTGTTGATCGAAGGCAAGGTCATCAAGGGCGATGCCACGGCCGCCCTTGCCAAGGCCGCGCATGTGGTCGAGGGCCGGGTTGAAA
This sequence comes from Paracoccaceae bacterium, assembly GCA_023254015.1. Lineage (GTDB taxonomy): Bacteria > Pseudomonadota > Alphaproteobacteria > Rhodobacterales > Rhodobacteraceae > Tabrizicola_A. The sequence goes on along the minus strand of JALQYS010000405.1, from coordinate 17,557 downwards.
CCACCTATGTCGAGCACGCCTATATCGAGCCCGAGGCCGGGGCCGCCTGGATGGAGGGCGATACCCTGTGCATCCGGGCCTGCACGCAGGCCCCGGTGATGGACCGGGATGATACCGCCCTTATTCTTGGCCTGCCGCCCGATCGCGTGCGCATCCTGCCTTCGGCCACCGGTGGCGGGTTCGGCTCCAAGCTTGACGTGTCGCTGCAGCCGCTGATCGGCCTTGTCGCGCTGAAAACCGGGCGGCCTTGCCGCATGGTCTATTCCCGGTCTGAAAGCATGGCCTCCACCACCAAACGCCACCCGGCCGAGATGGAGGGCCGCATTGGCTGTGATGCCACGGGGCGGATCATGGGGGTGGAGTTCACCGGCCGGTTCAACACCGGCGCCTATTCCAGCTGGGGCCCCACCGTGGCGAACCGGGTGCCCGTCCATGCCTCTGGCCCCTATTTCACCCCGGCGATCACCGCGCGGGCGCGGGCGATCCACACCCACGGCCCGGTCTCGGGTGCCTTTCGCGGTTTCGGCGTGCCGCAGGCCGCGATCTGGCAGGAAACGCTGTATGACAGGCTGGCCGACAAGGCGGGGATCGACCGGCTTGAGTTCCGCATCCTGAACGCGTTGCGCGATGGTCAGGCCAGTGCGACGGGGCAGGTGATGACGGCGACCGGCATTCACGATTGCCTGGTCGCCCTGCGACCTCACTGGACGCGCGCGCTGGCCGCGCCGCAACCCGGCGGACATCTGCGGCGTGGGGTGGGCGTTGCCTCTTGCTGGTATGGTTGCGGCAATACCGGGCTGCCCAATCCCTCGACCATCCGCATCGGGCTGACGCCAGAGGGCCGGGTGATGCTGCATCAGGGCGCGGCCGACATCGGGCAGGGGTCGAATACCGTGATCCCGCAGATCGCCGCCGAGGCGCTGGGCTTGCCGATCTCTGCCTTTACCCTGATCGGCCCCGATACGTTCCTGACGCCCGATGCCGGAAAGACCTCGGCCAGCCGCCAGACCTTTGTTTCAGGCCGGGCGGCGCAGGCGGCAGGGGCCAGCTTGCGGGCGCAGATTCTACGCCTGGTCAATGCGGGCGAGGGCGCGAAACTTTCTCTGACCGGCCGCGAAGTCACTGTGTCCGAAGGGGCAGCCCAGCACTGGATCGACCTGAAAAGCCTGCCCGTCACCCCGCTCGGCTATGCGCTTGTCGCCGAGGAAACCTATGACCCGCCGACGAAACCGCTGGATGAAAACGGCCAGGGCACCCCTTACGCGCTTTATGGCTATGGCGCGCAGATGGTGGAGCTCGTGGTTGATACCCGGTTGGGCACGGTCCGCCTGGAAAAGATCACCGCCGCGCATGACGTTGGCCGCACCATCAACCCCACGCTGGCCGAGGGCCAGATCGAAGGCGGAATCGCCCAAGGCATCGGCCTTGCCCTGATGGAGGACTACATCGCCGGTCGCACCGAGAACCTGCATGACTATCTCATCCCCACCGCAGGCGACGTGCCGCCCATCGAAAGCCTTCTCGTCGAAGTGCCTGATCCGGATGGTCCCTTCGGCGCCAAGGGGTTGGGCGAGCATGTCCTGATCCCCACGGCGCCCGCCATCCTGAATGCCATCCGCCACGCTTGCGGGGCCGAGATCACCCGCCTGCCTGCCCTGCCGCACCGCGTGCTGGACGCCATCCGAAAGGCCAGCCCATGACCGAGGTTGAAAAGATCCGCTGCGATGCCTGCCCGGTGATGTGCTACATCGCGCCGGGGCAAACCGGGGCCTGCGACCGTTACGCCAATGACGCGGGCCGCATCATTCGCACCGATCCGGTGGTGATGCTGTCCCATGCGGTCGAGGCCGGGCATCGCATCGTGCCCTTTGCCGCCCGCGACTGGGACGGCGATCCCATGCCGGGCGATACATTCGTCACCGCCATCGGCTCGGGCACCACCTATCCTGACTACAAGCCCGCGCCCTTCATCGTGTCATCCCGGGTGGATGGCGCCGATATGGTCACCGTCGTGACCGAGGCGATTTTTTCCTACTGCGGCGTCAAGGTGAAGATCGATACCGACCGTTTCCTTGGCCCTGAAGGTGCCGCCGTGCGGGCGGGGGGTGAGGTGATCGGCCATGTCACCACGGCGGAATATGGCAGCCAGATGCTGTCCTTGGGGGGTGTGCATCACCTGACGGGCGGGTCCAAGGCCGAGGGCCGGCTGACCTGCTCGGCCATGCTGTCCCTGTGCAACGGCGAGGCGGTGGAGTTGACCATAGACGGCGGGTCAACCGTGGTGGTGCAGGCGGGCCGGCCGCCGATTGTCGACGGCACCCCCGAACGGCGGATGCGCGTGGGCTGTGGGTCGGCCACCATCGGCATGTTTGCCGTGCAGTGGCAGGGGCTGGTGGACGAGGTGGTGGTGGTCGATGACCATATCACCGGCGTCGTCAGCGAACATCAGGCGGGCAAGGTGTTGGGATGGCAGCCGACGGGGATCAAGATCCTTGGCCATCGCTCGACGCCTGGCCGGTATTTCCGGGTATCCGAGCCGGGGCAGGGCTGGGGTGGCACGAAACTCACCAATCCCCTGCAGATTCTGGGCGACTGGAACCCCAAGAAGGGCGCGCGGCCGGGGCTCAGGCTGCTGATGGTGTCGACCACAGGCGAAGAGTTCGCCTATTACGAGCTGGACGAGGAGTTGAGGCCGCAAGAACGCCCGTTGCCCGAGGCGCTGCGGGCGACCGTCGGCCTCATCGACGAGAATTGCGAGCCGTCGCTTTGCACCGTGATGTTCATGGGCGGGGCAGGGGGCAGCCTTCGGGCCGGGGTCACGAAAAACCCGGTGCGGCTGACGCGGTCAGTTCAGGGGCGCGAGACGGTTCTTACCTCGGGCGGGGCGGAAACCTATGTCTGGCCCGGCGGCGGGATCACCTTCATGGTGGATATAACGCGCCTGCCGAAAGGTGCCTTCGGCTATGTGCCGACGCCCGCGCTGGTGGCACCGCTGGAGTTCACCTTGCCGCGCGCAGCCTATGTGGCGATGGGCGGGCACGAGGGCAGCATCCAGACGCTTGACCAGATCATGGCCGAAGGCGGTGAATACCCCACTGCGGCCCGGCTTGAAGGCTGGCCGGAATGAGCAGGGCCTCAGCCCCTGCGAAACGGTTTGCGCCTTTCGTGGGCGGGCCGGGCTTGCAGGGGCTGGCGATGGCCCTTGCCCTTCTGCCCGGCGCGGCCTTTGCCTGCGCCTTGCCGCCTTCGGTGATCCTGACCCTGCCGACCGGGCATTACATCACCGGTGCGGCGCTGACCGTGGCGTTGACGGCAGTGATGGGGGCCGCCGCCGCCCGGTTGCCAGACATGCGGGCGCATTTGCTGCGTGATCGGCCCGAGCGGCTGCCACGGATCGCGCTGACCTATGCCAGCTTCATGGTCTTTCTGATCGTGGTCTTGGCTGGGATTCTGGGCCCCAACGACCCGATGCACAACCTTCTGACGCTGGTGTTCTGGACCGGGGTCTGGATCGCCCTTCCCTTGGCCTCGATGCTGTTTGGCAATCTCTGGTGGGGGCTGACGCCGTTTCATGCGCCCATCCGGGTCCTGCGCGGTCTGATCGGGCGAACCCGCGGCATCGGCCTGTCGCGCCTTGGCCATTGGCCTGCCGTTCTGGGGCTGATGGGGTTCAGCTGGTTTCAGATCGTCTCGCTTTCGCCATCTGACCCCGAAACGCTGCTGCAGGCGATGCTGATTTATTTCGCGGTGATCCTTGCCCTTGGCGTGCTGGAGGGCGAGGACTGGCTGGAGAAGGGCGAGTTTCTGACCGTGTTCTTCACCATGGTCTCGCGCATCGCCCCCTTCTGGCGCGAGCGGCAGGGCGGCCGGGTGCGCAGCCTGATCGGCTGGCCGGGGGCGCAGGTGCTGCGGATGCCGCCGTTTTCGCTGTCGGAAATGGCCTTCGTCACCGTGGCGCTGGGCGGGCTCAGTTTCGAGGGTCTGTCCGAAACCTTCTTCTGGCTGGGCCTCATCGGAGAGAACCCGTTGGAGTTTACCGGGCGGTCGGCGGTGATGGGGGTCAACACGCTGGGGCTGTTCGCGGCTTGGGGGGCAACGGCGTTGGGCCTGTGGGTCGTGCTGTCGCTGGGGCGGCATTGGGGCGGGCAACGCTTTGCCGCGGGGCCGGTGATGCTGTCGTTTCTGGCCATCGCGGCGGGATATCACACGGCGCATTTCTTCATCACCCTGCTGACCTCGGCGCAATACGCGCTTTATGCGCTGAACGATCCGCTGTTCCGGGGCGACGCCCTGTTGGGCCTGCCGCCCTTCTATGTCTCGCTGGGGTTTCTGTCTGTCCCTTGGGTCATGTCGCTGCTTTATGCCGTGCAGTTTGCGACCATTCTGGGGGCGCATCTTCTGGCCGTGGTTCTGGTGCTGAAACTGGTCGGCCCGCATGCTCGCGCGCTGGCCCATCTGCCCATGACGGTTCTGATGGTGGGCTATACCGTCTTTGGGCTTTGGCTGTTGTCCACGGCCCGGGGGGCATGAAACCCATGGACTTTTTCCGCGCCAGCTTACAGGCTTCACCTCGGGACTGGCCCCAGAGCGCAGCCCGGCACCAACAGAGAGGAAGACCATGATGACGAAGGTATCGAGTGCATTCACGCCCTCCCGCCGTGCGGTCCTTGCCGGGATGGGGGCTGCGGGCCTTTTGGCGACGACCGGGCTGGTGCGCCCGGTGGCCGCGCAAGGTGCGCCGATGAAGCTGGGCTTTCAGCTGCATGCCACGGGAATCGGCGCCAGCTATGGCCGCTGGTATCAGCGCACGGCCGATGCGGCCGCCAAGATGATCAACGACGCGGGCGGCATCGGCGGACGGCCGATCGAACTGGTCTATGAAGATGACGGCACCGACCCCAAGCGCGGCGCCGAGGTGGTGGACAAGCTGGCCAATCAGCACGGCTGCGAGCTGATCCTTGGCACGCTGTTTTCCCATGTGGTCATGGGTTCAGCCCCGCGGGCGGGCGAGTTGAAGATCCCCTATCTGGTCTGCTCCGAAGGCTATCATGTCGCGTCCGGGGCGCTGAACCGCTGGACGTTGCAACCCGGCATCACCGATGTGCGCAGCCAGATTTCGGCCATGGCGCCCTGGGTGGCGGCGAACCTTGGCAAGAAGGTCACCATGGTGTTCCCCGACTATGCCTTTGGCCACGACCACCGCGATTTCTTTACCGCCGCGATGAAGGCGCAGGGCGGCGAGGTGATTGCCCAGATTGCCATTCCGCCGACCGAAACCAGCTTTACCCAGTATCTGCCGCAGATCCCGGCGGAGACCGAGGTTCTCTATCACGTCATGGTCGGCCCCGGCGTGCTGACCTTTGTCAAGGAGTTGGGCGAGTTCTACGGGCCGGGCAACGGGCCAAAGCTGTTTGGCTTCATCGATAGTCTTGAGGCCGTCGACATGGCGACGCCGGGGCTGGAATTCCTGGAAGGCAGCCATTTCTGGGAGGCGCATTGCCGCGTGAAACCCGCCGACGCGGGCGAGCATGAGGCCGCCTATCGCGCCGCCGTCGGGGTTGATGACAATGGCGCTTCGCTGGCCGATGCGGCGGATGTGTCCACCTACAGCCACATGTTCTCGGTCTGGGAGACGCTTTTCTTCATCAAGCAGGCCATGGAGGCCTGCTCCTATGCTGGCCCCGCCGATCGGCAAAAGCTGGTCGAGACGATGGAGGGCATTTCCGACCTGCCCTATGGCATCGAACGGCCGCAAGGAGCCAAGATGTTCAACGGCAAGACCCATCAGGTCTTTGGCACCCAGAACATCAGCCAGGTTCAGGGCGGCAAGCTGGTGCGGGTGCATCAAACCTCGATGGCCGATGGCGCCTATGAGGATGCCGTCGATTACACCACCATGGCGTTCTGAGGACAGGGGCGGGGGGTGCGGCCCCCGCCCGTTTCCACATGGCCTTTGGACCTTACCTGCTGCTTGCCCTGATGGAGGGCCTTGTCAAAGCCGCCGTGCTGGCGCTGACCGCCGTTGGCCTGTCGCTGGTCTTTGGCGTGATGCGCGTGGTCAACGTGGCGCATGGGGCGTTTTTCATGCTGGGCGCCGTGCTGGCCTGGACGGTGGCGCAATATGTGCCGGGACCGCCGGCGCTTGCCTGGATGGTGGCGATTGTCGTGGCGCCGCTCGTGGTGGGCACCATTGCGGCGGCCACTGATACGCTTGTGCTGAAACGGCTGAACTATGACCCCGAGGCAACTATCGTGGCCACCATCGGGCTGTTGTATATTCTTGAACAGGCAGCGCTTTCCTTCTTTGGGCCGGATGCCCGGCCCGTCACCGCGCCCTTCACCTTGCGGCTGCAACTGCCGTGGTTCGGCTTTTCCGGCTACAAGCTGTTTGTCATCCTTGCCACCTTGTTGATCCTGCTGGCCGTCTGGTGGTTCATGACGCGCACGAAGGCCGGGCTGGTCATGCGGGCCACGCAGGTTGACCGGCAGACGGCGCGCGCCTTTGGCATCAACGTCGATCGGGTCTATGCCGGGGTTTTCGCGCTGGGCGCGGGGCTGGCGGCCGTGGCGGCGGTGCTGTTGGTGCCGATTTCGCAGGCGCATTACCTGATGGGGGGCGATCCGCTGTTGCTGTCCTTCATCGTGGTCATCATTGGCGGGCTTGGGTCGTTGCGGGGCACATTGGTGGCGGCGCTCATCATCGGGCTGTCGGATGGGGTGATCTCGATGTTCTGGTCGCCGACGCTGGCCAAGATCATCGCCACGGCGGCGGTGGCCATGGTGCTGGTGTTCCGCCCGCAGGGCCTGTTTGGAGCGCGGGCATGAAGGTTTGGGCCCTGCATCTGGCAGTGCTGGCCGGGCTCGCCGTGGCGCAAATGGTGCTGCCGCCCTATCACGCCAACAATCTGGCGCGGATCATGGTGCTGGCGGTCTATGCCATGGGCTACAACATCGCTTTTGGCTATGCGGGCCTTCTGTCGCTGGGCCATGCGCTGCTGTTTGGCGCGGGCATGTATGGCACGGGGCTTTTGGTGCATCATGCCGGCCTTGCCGCCCTGCCTGCGCTGATTGCCGGCACCTGCGCCGGGGCCGGGATGGCGGCGCTGGTCGGCCTTCTGGCGCTGCGCACCGCGGGGGTCAGCTTCATGATCGTGACGCTGATGTTCGCGCAGGTGGGGTTCCTGACGATTCTTTACTTCAACGGCTTTACCGGCGGGGACGAGGGCATTGCCCTGAACGCCCCGCAGCGCCAGATCCTTGGTGCCGATATGACGCAGGATACGGCGCGCTTCTGGGCCGCCCTTGCGCTGTTCGGCGTTGCGCTGGGAAGCAAGCTCTTGCTGGTGCAGTCGCGTTTTGGCCGGGTGATGCTGGCCATGCGCGAAAACGAGGAGCGCAGCCGGATGCTGGGGTTCAACCCCTATGTCGTCAAGCTGAAGATCCTTGTGATCTCGGGCCTTTATGCAGGCGCTGCGGGCGCGGCCTATGCGCTGCTTTTCGGCTATTTCGGGGCCAGCTTTGCGTCGGTGCAATATTCCATCCTGCCGATGCTTTATGTGCTTTTGGGGGGGGGCGGGCACGGTTCTTGGGCCGCTTCTGGGGGCGGGGTTGATGTTCTATCTGGTTGATTTCGCATCAAGCCTGACCTCGGCCTACCTCATGGTCGTGGGGGCGGCACTGGTGGTGCTGGTCCTGTTCGCGCCCAAGGGGATCTTGGGCACGATCCGCGAAAGGTGGCTGAAATGGCTGCCGTGATCCTGCAGGCCAAGGGGATAAGCCGGTCTTTTGGCGGTCTCCGCGCCGTGGATGGCGTTGATTTCGCGCTGCAGCAGGGCGAGATTCATGCCCTGATCGGCCCGAACGGCGCAGGCAAGACGACCTTTGTCAGCCTGCTTTCGGGCCGCATCGCGCCGGATGCGGGGTCTATCACGCTGGGCGGAGAGGACATTACCCGCCTGCCCGCCCATGCAAGGGTGAAAAAGGGCATCGCCTATACCTTCCAGATCACCTCGATCTATCCTCGCCTGTCGGTGTTCGACAATGTGGCGCTTGCCGCGCAGGCCCGGGGCGCCCGCGATCTGCCGGCCGAGGTGGCGGCGGCACTGGTTCGCGTGAACATGGCGCATCTTGCAGAACAGGAGGCGGCCACCCTGTCATATGGCCATCAGCGGCTTTTGGAGGTGGCGATGGGTCTGGCCCTGCAACCCCGCGTCCTGATTCTGGACGAGCCGACGCAGGGTCTGGCCTCGGGCGAGATTGCCGGATTCGTGGCGCTGGTGCGGTCCTTGGTGCCGCAGACCACGGTTCTGATGATCGAGCACAACATGGATGTGGTCATGGATCTGGCGCATCGCATCACCGTCCTGAACCACGGGCAGGTCCTGGCGCGGGGCACCCCGGCCGAGATCCGGGCCAACCGGGCGGTGCAGGCCGCCTATCTGGGGGTCGAAGATGCTGGTGCTTGATGGGGTCTGCGCCGGATATGGTGGGGCATTGGTGCTGCGCGATCTGGGCTTTCGCGCCGCAGCGGGCGAGGTGACCTGCATCATGGGGCGCAACGGGGTGGGCAAGACCACGCTGATGCGGGCCATCATGGGGCTGGTGCGAGTGCAGAAAGGATCGGTCCGGCTTGACCGGCTGGAACTGGCCAACCTGCCCGCGCATGAGGTGCCGCGTCATGGCATCGGCTATGTGCCGCAGGGGCGCAGGCTGTTCGGCCCGCTGACCGTGGCGGAAAACCTTGAAATCGGCCTGATGACGCGGACGAAGGGGCCAGAGGTGCGCGAGCGCGTGCTGAACCTCTTTCCCCGCCTGCGTGAGCGGCTGTCGCAGGTTTCCTCAACCCTTTCGGGCGGCGAACAGCAGATGCTGGCGATCGCCCGCGCCCTGTGCCTTGAGCCGAAGGTGCTGCTTTTGGACGAGCCGACCGAAGGCCTGCAGCCCTCGATGATCGCTGCGATTCGCGAGGTGGTGGTGGGGCTCAAGGCCAGCGGAGTGGCCGTGGTTCTGGTGGAGCAGAGGGTTGATGCGGTGCTGGGCATGGCCGACCGCGTGGCCTTCATGGATCACGGCACGGTTGCCGCCACCCGCGCCCGGGCCGATCTTGCGCCGGATGCGCCCGAGTTCAGGCAGTTTGTTGGTGTGTGACGAACCCGTCAGGCGTCGCGCCGGGCGATCCAGTCATGGGCCGGATCATTCTTGAACCGCCACTTTCGCACCGGCCCGGCCATGACGTTCAGGTAATACATTTCATACCCATAGGGTGCGCCGCAGGGGTGGTGGCCGCGCGGCACCAGCACGACATCGTGGTTTTGCACAGCCATGGTCTCGTCCAGTGACCCATCCTCGGTATAGACCCGCTGGATGCCAAAGCCCTGGGCGGGGTTCAGGCGGTGGTAATAGGTCTCTTCCAGATAGGTCATGTTGGGGAAATCATCCTCATCATGGCGGTGGCTGGGATAGCTTGACCAATGCCCGGCGGGGGTGAAGACCTCGGTTACCAAGAGGCTGTCGGCGACCTCTCGCGCCTCCATCGCGATGTTGTTGACAAAGCGGGTGTTGGTGCCCTTTCCGCGAGGGGTCAACGCGATGCCCTCAGGCCCCAGACGCTGCGCCTTGTGTCCGCTTTTTCCGGGCGCGCGGCACACGGCAAGGGTGCAATCGGTGGCTGCCACGGCGGTCCAAATGTCACCATTCGGCACATAGAGACAATGCGGCGGGGTTTTCTCGAACACATCCATCCGGTCGCCCATCACCCCCCAATCCTGCCCCGAGGCGGTGACATGTGCCTTGCCCTCGACCAGAACCAGTATGGCTTCGCTATCGCCGGTCGCCTCATGCGCCGTTTCCCCCGGGGCCAACCGATACAGCGCAAAGCCGACATAGCCCCAGTTTGCGTCTGCGGGCGTGATGTCATGCAGCTTGCCATGCGCGGCAAGGGGCTTGCGCAAGAGGGTCACTTTCGACCTCCGGGGTAAGCCATGAAAAGCGCGTTGAAGGCATAGCCGGTCAACACGGTGAAGCCGGCCCCGAAGGCGACGGAGCCGGTGGAGAAGAACCAGATCGCGGCGGCAATCGGGGCGGCGACGATCAGCAGGCGAAGCGGGAGCGGCCAGTCAGGATTGAGCATGATCGTCAACCTGCCCCCGCCCCTGTGCCTTTACAAGCCCGGCCTCTTTGGCCAGCCGTTTCAGGGTGGCAAGGCCAAGCGTCTGATACAAGAGCGGGTTGCGGATCTTGGGGTCTTGTTCCGCCTCGATCACGATCCAGCCGTCGTAATCGTGCTGGGCGAGGATCTTCAGCAGGGGCGCAAAATCAACGCCACCTTCCTGATCGCCGGGCACGGTAAAGGCGCCGCCGATGACGGCCTGAAGGAAGGACCAGCCTTCGGCGCGCGCGCGGGCGGTGATGGCCGGGCGGATGTTCTTGGCGTGGAAATGCCGCACGCGGGGCGCGTGTCGGGTCAGCACCGCCACCGGATCGCCGCCACCAAAGGCGCAATGTCCGGCGTCGAACAGAAGGTGGGTATGCGGGCCGGTCACGGCCATAAGCGCGTCGATTTCTTCGGGCGATTCGACGATGGTGCCCATGTGGTGATGATAGACGAGCGTGATGCCTTCAGAGGCCAGATAGGCGGCGAAGGATTCGAGCTTTTGGCCAAAGGCGGCCATCTGGGCAGCGGTCAGGCGGGGGCGGTCATTTACCGGCCTGTTCACGTCGCCATGGATCGCGTTCGAGGTTTCGCAAACGATCATGATCTTGCAACCGTTATGCTTCAACTTGGCAAGGTGATGCTGGCAGGCCCTGATTTCGCCCTCGACCGATTGGGTCAGAAGGTTCAGCGAATACCAGCCCGAGATGAATTTCAGACCATAACCGGCCAGAAGGGCGCGCAGGGCCTCGGGATCGTCGGGCCAGCGGTGGCCGTTTTCGATGCCGTCAAAGCCGATCTCGCGCCCGGCCTCCTGCAGGATGCGGTCAGTGGGGATATCGGCGCCGATGGTCTGGTCGTCATCATTGGCCCAGGCGATGGGGTTGGTTCCGAACTGGATCATCATGGGTTCCTCAGTTGACCAGCCACTGGCGCTGGATGGCTTTGTCATAACCCTCGCGGGCCTCGTTCACTTCGCGGCGGGTCGAAACCTCGGGCACGGCCACATCCCACCAGCTGCCGCCCGCGCCGGTGCCGGGCATGGGATCGGTGTCGATCACGATGACGGTCGGGATCCTGGCAACCTTGGCGGCCTGCAATTCAGTCTCTAACTGGGCGATAGAGCCTGCTTTCACGACCTTTGCCCCCATGGATCTGGCGTGGGCCACAAAGTCGATATGGGCCGGGTTGACGTGATAGCTGTCGTCCAGAAGGTTGTTGAACGGTGCCCCGCCGGTGCCCTTTTGCAGCCGGTTGATGCAGCCATAGCCGCGGTTGTCGGTGAGGACGACGGTAAAGGGGATGCCCATCATCACGGCGGTCGCCAGCTCCGAGTTGGCCATCATATAGCTGCCGTCGCCCACCATGCAGATGACATCCTTGTCCGGCGCGGCCATCTTGATGCCCATGGCGCCCGCGATTTCATAGCCCATGCAGCTATAGCCGTATTCCATGTGATAACCGCCTGCCGCTGCCCGCCACAGCACATGCAGCGCGCCGGGCATGGTTCCGGCGGCGCACATGACGATGGATTGCTTGCCCGTGTTGCGCTGCACCGCGCCGATGACTTGCGCATCGGTCGGCAGGCCCGCGCCATTCGGGGCGGCCATCAGGGCGTCGGTGGTCTGGAACCACTGGTCCCGCGCCGCAAAATCCGGGTCGGCAAAGCGATGCTCACCCAAGGCGGCGCTGATTTTTTCCAGCGCGACCCTGGCGTCGGAGACAAGCGCCTGCGCGCCGCGTTTGGCGGCGTCATAGCCGTGGATGTTGATGGACAGGAGTTTGCGGTTCGGGTTGGAAAACACGGTCCATGACCCGGTGGTGAAATCCTGAAAGCGGGTTCCGACGCCGATCACAAGGTCGGCCGTTGCCGCCAACTGGTTGCCGCAGCCCGTGCCCGTGACCCCGGGAGAGCCGAAATGGAGCTTCTCTTCCCAATCCACCGCGCCTTTGCCGGCCTGGGTTTCGACCATGGGGATGTTGTGCTTGGCCGCAAACTCCAGCACCGCCGCCTCGGCGCCGGAATAGATCACCCCGCCCCCTGTGACGATCAGCGGGGTTTTCGCGGCCTTGATGGCTGCCACAGCCTCGGCCAATTCGCGCGCGTCGGGTTCCGGGCGGCGGATGTGCCAGACCTTGGGGGTGAAGAACTCGGCCGGATAGTCATAGGCCTCAGCCTGGGTGTCCTGGCAGAAGGCAAGGCAGACCGGGCCGCAATTGGCAGGGTCGGTCATCACCCGCAGGGCGCGGGGCAGGGCGGTCAGGATATGTTCGGGCCGCGAGATGCGGTCGAAATAGCGGACGACGGGGCGGAAGCAGTCATTCGCCGACACGGTGGCATCGTCGAAATCCTCGATCTGTTGCAGCACAGGATCGGGCGCGCGGTTGGCAAAGACGTCGCCGGGGATGAAGAGGACGGGCAGGCGGTTGACATGGGCCAAGGCTGCGGCGGTGACCATGTTGGTTGCCCCGGGACCGATAGAGGAGGTGACGGCCATGGCGCGGCGGCGCTTCATCGTCTTGGCATAGGCGATGGCGGCGTGGGCCATGGTCTGTTCGTTGTGGCCGCGCCAGGTGGGCAAGGTATCCTTGATGCTGTGCAGCGCCTCGCCCAGACCGGCGACGTTGCCATGGCCGAAGATCGCCCAGACCCCTTCAATGAACCGCTCCCCCTCGGGCGTCATCTGCACCGACAGCCATTTCACCATGGCTTGGGCGGCGGTCAGTCGGAGCGTGCTCATGCCTGTTCTCCTTTTGCCGCGCGGGCGGCGTCCCAGATGGCGCAGAGGCGGGCGTAGCGGCTGGCCATGTGCTGAACCGCCTCGGCATCGGTCAGTCTGCTCGCGAACCAGCCTCGCGCCGCGTCGCCAAAGATGGTGCGGCCGATGGCGAAACCTTTCACCAGATCATGGTCAGCGGCAAGCGCGAGCGAATTGGCAAGGGCCTCTTCGCTGGCATCCAGACCCAGCACGACAACGCCGCGCACATGCGGATCGCGCGCCTTGATGGCCGAACAGGCGGCCTCATAGGCGGCGTGGGTGGCAAAGGGTTCCAGCTTCCACCAATCGGGGTAGATGCCCAGATCATAGAAGCGGGAAATCACCTTGGCGCTGGTGGTGTCATCCACCGGGCCAACCTTGGACGGGATGATTTCCAACAGCATTTCCAACCGGTTTCGGCGGCAGGCGTGAAACAGACGCAGCACGGTGGCCTCTTGCGCGGCCTTGGTGTCGGCGTCGTCATCGGTGTGGTAGAAGCACAGAACCTTGACCACATGCTCCAACGGCCATTCAGAGAGGCCACCGAAATCGGGGCCAATCTCGGGTTCCAGCGTCAGCGGGCGCGAGCCGGGCCATTCGACGGGACGGCCGATCCACAGGCCAGTTCCGGCGGCGGCATAGAGCGCGTCGCGACCCAGGCGGTCGTCGCAAAGGATGCCGTAACCGGGCTGACCGGCAGAGACCTGAAGCGCGGCCTTGAGGCAAAGCTGTTTGAAAGCGCCGATGCGGGCGGGGGTGGCACTCTCCATCGCCTCAAGCTGCATGCGGTGGTCAAAGGCAAAGACCCGCATGGTGGACCAATCCTTGTGCCGGTTGGTGGCCCAGTGGATCTGTTCCAAGGCCGCGTCCTTGCGCAGGGCCGGGGTCACGACACCGCGGCCAAGGAAGAATTGCAGCTCCTCCCAACTGGGATAAGCGGGCGTGCAGCCGTGGCGTGAAACGGCGAAGGCCCCGCAGGCGTTGGCGTATTTCAGGGCAACCGGCCAGGGTTCGCCATCCAGCCAGCCTTTCAACAGGCCCGACATGAAACCATCGCCCGCGCCAAGGACGTTGAACACCTCGATGGGAAAGCCGGGGCCGGTTTCGCCGGCATCAAGGCTGTCGGGAATGGCGCCGGTAAAGGCCGAGGCACCCATCGGGCCGCGCTTGCAAACCAGCGTGGCGGCAGACACAGCCCGCACGGCGCGCAGCGCGGCGATGGTATCGGTGGTGCCGCCGGCGATGTGAAATTCTTCTTCTGTGCCGATGATCAGGTCGAACAGGTGCAGGGTGGATTGCAGCTTGGCGGTAACGGCGGCGGATTCGACAAACCGGCTTTCGCCGTCACCATGGCCCGCCAGTCCCCAGAGGTTCGGGCGATAGTCGATGTCGAGGGCGGTTTGCAGGCCGTGCTTGCGCGCAAGGGTCAGGGCCTTCATCACGGCGGCTTCGGTGCGGGGGTGCGACAGGTGGGTGCCGGTGGCCACGACCGAGCGGGCCGAGGCGATGAAGTCCTCATGGATGTCATCTTCGCACAGCGCCATGTCTGCGCAGTTTTCGCGGTAGAAGATCAGCGGGAACTGCTTTTCATCGCGGATGCCCAGAAGGACCAACGCCGTAAGGCGCTCCTTGTCGGTTATCACGCCTTGGACATTGACCCCTTCTCGCGCGAGCTCCTCGCGGATGAAGCGGCCCATGTGTTCATCGCCCACCCGGGTGATGAGGGCCGATTTCAGCCCCAGACGCGCGGTTCCGGCGGCCATGTTGCAGGGGCTGCCGCCGATGTATTTCTGGAAAGACCCCATATCCTCCAGCCGCCCGCCGACCTGCGCGCCGTAAAGGTCAACCGAGGCGCGGCCGATGGTGATGACGTCAAGGGCTTTCATCTGCGGCTCCGGATCAATACGGCGATTTGGAATTAATATTCCACGACTGAGAAAAATGGAAGATTCAATTACACCTTCCAGCATCGGATGGTAGCCTTTGCAGCACCTGCGGATCGGCCCAGATGGAGATGTGCACCTCGGGGCCTTGCGGGCCGCTGAGATGTTCGGGAAGCAGATCGACAATCCGCACCCGCATCGCCGCACCTTGCAGGAGCGCCGGGGTCAGCCGTTGCGAGATTTCCGGGAGAAGATGCCCCAAAAGCGCCTTTTCTCGATAGGGCAGCAGACCCAAATACCGTTTTGTCACCTCGGCCAGCAGGCAGACATTGCCGCTGTCAGTCAGATGCAGCGTAACCGGATCACCGATGCACAGGCCTGAACGGCCGATATGCAGGCACAGCCCCCGGACCGGGGTTTTCGGCAGAACGGGTTGCAGGGTTTCGATCATGGCGGCGCTCCTGTGGACTGGTGGGGATCAGACCGGCACAGGGGGCTGTGGGCAACCGCGGCAGGCGACATTGTGCCCAACGCGGGTGCGCGTTTGCGCGGACCTGCGGCGCGGTCTGCGGCCAGGGTGGCGAAACCTTGCCATCGGCGGAAATCCCCCGGCGGCAAACCGCGAAAGAATCCGGAAAGGCCCATGATCCGGGCCATTGCAAAACGCAAATCCCCTCCCCAGATTATCGTCAAGGCCAAGGCGGCTGTGCTGGGTTCCGGGCACCGCGAAGGCGCTTTTGCAAAGGAGATGACCGATGAATTTGGAGAAATTCACGGAGCGGTCGCGCGGCTTCATTCAGGCTGCACAGACCATCGCGATGCGGGAAAACCACCAGCGCGTGTTGCCCGACCATCTGCTCAAGGCCCTGATGGATGATGACCAGGGGCTGGCTTCCAATCTGATCCGCAAGGCCGGCGGCAGCCCGGAACGGGTGAACGAGGCGATCAACACCGCGATTGCCAAGCTGCCCAAGGTGACGGGCGGTGAGGGCAATACCTATGTCGATCCGTCGCTGGTGCGCGTGCTGGACGAGGCGGAGGCGGTGGCCAAGAAGGCCGGCGACAGCTTTGTCCCCGTGGAACGGCTGCTGACGGCGCTTGCGCTGGTCAACACCCGGGCGCGCGATGCGCTGACGGCCGGGGCGGTGAATGCCAACGGACTGAACGCCGCCATCAACGAAATCCGCAAGGGCCGCACCGCCGACAGCGCCAGCGCCGAAGAGACGATGGAGGCGCTGAAGAAATACGCCCGCGATCTGACCGAGGCGGCTGCTTCGGGCAAGATCGACCCGATCATCGGCCGGGATGAGGAAATCCGCCGCGCCATGCAGGTTCTGTCGCGCCGCACCAAGAACAACCCGGTCTTGATTGGCGAGCCGGGCGTGGGCAAGACCGCGATTGCGGAAGGTTTGGCGCTGCGCATCGTCAATGGCGATGTGCCCGAATCCCTGCGCAACAAGAAGCTGATGGCGCTGGACATGGGCGCGCTGATCGCCGGTGCCAAATATCGCGGCGAGTTCGAAGAGCGGCTGAAAGCCGTTCTGAACGAAGTGACGGCGGCCGAAGGCGAGATCATCCTATTCATCGACGAGATGCACACGCTGGTTGGCGCGGGCAAATCCGATGGCGCGATGGATGCGGCGAACCTTATCAAACCGGCGCTGGCCCGGGGTGAGCTGCACTGCGTCGGTGCGACCACGCTGGATGAATACCGCAAATATGTGGAAAAGGACGCCGCCCTTGCCCGCCGGTTCCAGCCGGTGATGGTCAGCGAGCCGACGGTCGAGGATACGATCAGCATCCTGCGCGGCATCAAGGAAAAGTATGAACTGCACCACGGCGTGCGGATCGCCGACTCGGCCCTGGTCGCTGCGGCCACGCTTTCGCACCGCTACATCACCGACCGTTTCCTGCCCGACAAGGCCATCGACCTTGTGGACGAGGCCGCCAGCCGGTTGCGGATGGAAGTGGATTCGAAGCCCGAGGAACTGGACCAACTCGATCGTCAGATCCTGCAACTTCAGATCGAAGCCGAGGCGCTGAAGAAGGAGGATGACGCGGCGTCCAAGGATCGGTTGGAGCGGCTGGAAAAGGAACTGGCGGACCTGCAGGATCGCTCGTCCGAGATGACGGCCAAATGGCAGTCCGAACGTGACAGCCTTGAAAAGGCCCGCGACCTGAAAGAGCAGCTTGACCGCGCCCGCGCCGAGTTGGAGCAGGCCAAGCGCGAGGGCGATTTCGGCAAGGCCGGCGAGCTGCAATATGGCCGCATCCCGGGGCTTGAGAAATCCTTGGCCGAGGCCGAGGCGCGTGAGGGCGAGGCGCTGGTATCTGAAGCCGTGCGGCCCGAGCAGATTGCCGAGGTGGTGGAGCGCTGGACCGGCATTCCCACGTCGAAAATGCTGGAAGGCGAGCGCGAAAAGCTTCTCCGCATGGAAGAAGAACTGGGCAAGCGGGTGATCGGCCAGTATCCGGCCGTGGTGGCCGTGTCGAACGCCGTGCGCCGGGCGCGGGCCGGGCTGAATGACGAGGGGCGGCCCTTGGGCAGCTTCCTGTTCCTGGGCCCGACCGGCGTCGGCAAGACCGAGCTGACGAAGGCCGTCGCGGCCTATCTTTTCGACGACGAGGGCCAAGCCCTTGTCATCAAGGATCATGCGGAGCTTGGGCGTCGCGAACAGGTGCTCGCGCGCGCCACTGATGACAGTGGCATCGAGACGGATCTCCTGCATGCGCTCGCGGAGATAGTGATACTGGATCTCCGCCTG
>JALQYS010000341.1 GCA_023254015.1 Paracoccaceae bacterium | reverse complement strand
CTGGCCTTCCTTATAAAGGCGGGCATCTGGCCGCTGTCGTTCTGGCTGCCCACCGCCTACATGGCGGGGGCTGCCCCGGTGGCGGCGATGTTCTCGATCATGACCAAGGTCGGCGTCTATGTGATCTTGCGGCTGTCCTTCCTGCTGTTCGGCGCAGGCGCCGGCGCCTCGGCCGGTTTCGGCGGGCAGGTGGTGATTGCGGGGGGCATGGCAACGGTGGTCTTTGGCTTTGCCGGTGTGCTGGCCTCGCAGGGGTTGGGGCGGATGGCGGCACATCTGGTGCTGGTGTCCTCGGGCACGGTGCTGGCATCGGCGGGCTTTGTGCTGGCCGGGGGCAGCGCGCAGATTCTGGCGGGGGCGCTGTTCTATCTTCTGTCCTCGACGCTGGCGATCAGCGCGCTGTTCCTGCTGATCGAACCGATGAGCCGAGAGGACGGCGGCATCGCCGCCCTTCTGGCGTTGACTGCAGATGCCTATGGTCTGGATGACCGCGAGGAAGAGCGCACGCAAGAGGCGGGTCTGGTGATTCCCGGCACGATGACGGTTCTGGGCCTGGCCTTCGGGGCCTGCGTTCTGGTGCTGGCCGGTCTGCCGCCGTTGTCGGGATTCATCGGCAAGATCGGTATCCTGCAGGGTCTGATGGCCGGCGGCACCACAACGCCCGGTCTGGCCTGGGGCTTTGTCGCGCTTCTGGTGCTGTCGGGTTTTGCCACGCTGGCCGGGTTGGTGCGCGTCGGCATCCAGACATTCTGGGGTGGAGAAAGCACCCCGCCCCGTGTTCTGGCGTTGGAAATTGCGCCCGTCATCGCGCTGATCGGCCTGATTGTCTTTCTGACGATCAAGGCAGATGTCGCCTTGGGCTACATGCGCGAGACCGCCCGGGCCCTGCTGCAGCCCTCGATCTATGCCGAAGGGGTTCTGGGCGCCCCGCGCGCCGCCGATCAGGAGGACGGGCAATGACGCGCCTTCTGCCCCATCCGCTGCTGTCGGCGCTGCTGGCACTTCTGTGGTTGATGCTGACAGATTTCTCGCTTGGCCATCTGGTTCTGGGCAGCGTCATCGCGGTTCTGGCCGGTCTCGCCCTTGCGCGGATCGAGCCGGATGCCGTGCGGGTCGTATCGTGGCGGGCCGTATTCCGGCTGCTGGCCGTGGTGATGGCCGACATCCTGCGGTCCAATTGGGAGGTGGCCCGGCTGTTGCTTGCAAGCGGACGAAACGACAGCCGCAGATCGGGGTTCGTGGTCATCCCCCTGCGGCTACGCGCGCCTGTTCCGCTGGCCATGCTGGCCGTGATCCTGACAGCCACACCCGGCACGGCCTGGCTGGACTATGACGAAAAGGCCGGAACCCTGTTGCTGCATGTCTTTGACCTGACAGACGAAGAGGAATGGCGCGTTCTGATCCGCGACCGATACGAGGCCCTGTTGATGGAGGCTTTCGCATGACCACTGTCCTGTGGCTGGCCCTGACCTATGCCCAGATTGCCCTTGCCCTGGCGGCCTGTCTTGCCGCCTTCCGCATGGCCATCGGACCGCGGGCGCAAGACCGCGTGCTGGGAATGGACGCCCTTTATGTCGCGACGATGCTTCTTTTCATCGTGACAGGCATGCGCCTTGGCACCCCTTTCCTGTTCGAGGCCGCCCTTGTCATCGGCATTGCCGGCTTTGTCGGCACCGTGTCGCTTGCCAGATTCCTGCTGCGTGGAGAGGTAATCGAATGACCGCGCTTGACGCCCTGCCCCCCTGGCTGTCGGTCCTCGTGGCGCTCTTGCTGATTCTTGGGAGCAGCCTTGCGCTTTTGGGCGCCTATGGTCTGGTGCGGCTGAGGGATTTCTACGATCGGCTGCACGCCCCGACGCTTGGCACAAGCTGGGGCAGCGCGGCGATCCTTATGGCTTCGCTTCTGTCCTGGTCCTGGGTGCAGGATCGGGTTTTCCTGCATGAACTGGTGATCGGCCTGTTCATTCTTCTGACAACACCGGTCACCCTGATGCTCTTGGGCCGCGCCGCGCTGCACCGCGACAGGATGGAAGGCAGCAAGTCCGTTCCACCATCCGGTTCAACCGACAAAAAGGGCCAGGACGCGCCCGCAAGTCATTGAAAATGCAGTTCTGGCGCACCGGCCTTGCGTCGGCTGGCTAGGCGTCCGGTCTGGCGGGGTGACCCGCTGAAAGCACCAGAACCCCACAGAGCACGATCATGCCCGCCCCCAATAGGGTCAGGGCATCGGGACGCTCGCCAAAGACCACCATCCCCAACCCCATGGCAAAGAGAAGCCGGGTATAGCGGAACGGCGTCACGGCAGAAACCTCGCCCGTCCGCATCGCACGGGTCAAAAAGCTGTAGCCCAGAACGCCGAACACCGTCGCCCCGCCGATCTGAGCCGCCTGAAGCGCGGTTGGCAGCACCGGAGCTGCGGAAAACGCAAGGATCACGGCCCCCGAGGCTGCCAGCACCAGAAACCCCGCCACGCCAAGCTGGCTTGTCGACAGGGTCGGCGGGGCAGCCCGGGTGGCAAGATCGCGCCCGGCAAACCCCAAAAGACCGATGACAGCCAAGAGCGAAAGGGCGTCAAAGCCTTCAAGCCCCGGCCGCAAGATCACCAGCACCCCGGCAAAACCCATGACGGTCAAAGCCCAGCGCCAAGGGCCGACCTTTTCCCCAAAGATTAGCGCTGCCCCCAGCACGACCACCAGCGGTGTGGCCTGCAAGATGGCAGAGGCCATCGAAAGCGGTGTCAGGGCAATGGCCAAGGCATAGAACAACCGCCCGACCAGCTCAAAGCCCGAGCGGATGCCAAGCATGCGCGACCACAGGGCAGGCGGCAGGGCCAAATCACCCGCCCGGCGCGCCGCGCCGGCGAACCACAAGGCCCCGCACAGGCCCATGACCAACAAGACCTGCCCCAAGGGCAGGCCACGGGCGGCAGACTTGATGAACATGTCCTCGACGGCAAATCCCGCCATCGAAAGAACCATGAACAGGCTGCCGCGTTGATTGTCCGTCACGGGCGAACTCCTCGTCGTCTTCGACGCTCGTCGTGTCAGTCCCGAAGAGCGCCGGAACGGCGACGATGAGGGTCAGATCAGGCCAGCGTGTTGCATCGCCGCCTTGATACGCGCCTTGGTGCCATCGGTCAGGGGAACCAGCGGCAGGCGCACGTCTTCGCTGCAGCGCCCCAGCAGCGAGAGGCCATATTTGGCGCCCGCCAGACCCGGCTCGATGAAGATGGCTTCGTGCAGCGGCATCAGCCGATCCTGATAGTCCAGCGCCTTCTTGTAGTCGCCCGCCAGCGTCGCCGCCTGGAACTCGGCGCAAAGCCGGGGCGCGACATTGGCCGTGACCGAGATGCACCCCACGCCGCCATGGGCGTTAAAGCCCAGCGCCGTGGCATCTTCGCCCGAAAGCTGGATGAAATCGGCCCCGCAGGTCGCGCGCTGCATCGACACACGCTCGATCTTGCCGGTCGCATCCTTGACGCCGATCACACGCGGCAGCTTGGCCAGCGTGCCCATGGTGTCGGGCATCATGTCCACAACCGAGCGGCCGGGGATGTTGTAGATGAAGATCGGCAGGCTCGAGGCGTCATGCAGCGCGGTAAAATGCGCGATCATCCCGGCCTGGGTCGGTTTGTTGTAATAGGGGGTCACCACCAGCGCGGCATCTGCACCCACCTTTTCAGCGTGCTGGATCAGGCCCACGCCTTCGATGGTGTTGTTCGACCCGGCCCCGGCAATCACCGGCACGCGGCCCGCCACGGTCTGCA
>JALQYS010000240.1 GCA_023254015.1 Paracoccaceae bacterium | reverse complement strand
ACCTTCCGCCGCGTCACCCTGCCGATCCTGATGCCGGGGGTGATCGCCGGGGCGATGCTGGCCTTCGTGGTCAGCCTTGACGATGTGGTCATCACCGAATTCGTCAAATCCGCCGGGCAGGACACGCTGCCGACCTACATGCTGGGCCAGATGCGCCGGCAGCTGACGCCCGAGATCAACGCCATCTCGACGGGGCTTTTGCTCATCACCGTGGCCATGCTGACCGCCTTCTTCCTGCTGACGCGCAAGAACGACTGACAAGACCAACCAACCGGGAGACTGACCGATGAAAAGACTTCTGACCGCCACCGCGCTTTTGCTGGCCACGACCGGGCTTGCCAGCGCCGAGGGCACGCTGCAGCTTTACAACTGGGGCAACTACACCTCGCCCGAACTGCTGGCCAAGTTCGAACAGGAAACCGGCATCAAGGTGACGGTGACCGACTATGACAGCAACGACACCGCCCTGGCCAAGATCGAGGCCGGCGGCCATGGCTTTGACCTGGTTGTGCCCTCGGCCAACTATGTGCAGATCTTTGCCGAAAAGGGCCTGACGGCGCCGCTGGACCTGGCCAAGCTGCCCAACCACGGCAACATCGCCCCCGAATGGAAGGACGTGCCCTGGGATCCGGGTCGGCTGAACTCGATCCCGTGGCAGTGGGGCTCGGTCGGAATTGCGGTCGACACCGCGATCTATAGCGGCGACATCAACACCTCGGCGGTGTTCCTTGAGGTGCCGGACGAGCTGAAGGGCAAGATCAACGTCGTGCCGGAAATGACCGACATCGTTTCGCTGGCCACGATGTATTACGGCGGCGAGCCCTGCTCGGAAGACCTGGAAGTGCTGAAAAAGGTGCGTGACGGCCTCTTGGCAGCCAAGCCGAACTGGATTTCGATGGATTACGGCGCCACCGAGAAGATGTCGAACGGCGACTGGGCGGCCAGCGTGAACTGGAACGGCTCGTCCATGCGCATCCGCGAGGCGAAATCGTCGGTGGTCTTCGGCTATCCGAAAGAGGGCTACCCGCTGTGGATGGACAGCGTGATGCTGCTGAAGGATGCCCAGAACGTCGAAGAAGCCTACAAGTTCATGGACTTCATCCTGAAGCCCGAGAATGCCGCACTGATCTCGAACTTCGCGAAATACGCCAATGGCGTCGCCGGGTCCGAGGCCTTCATGGACGCGTCCATGGCGACCGCGCCCGAGGTGGTGATCCCCGAGGAGTTCAAGGCGGCAGGCGTGTTCATGCCGGTCTGCAGCGAAAAGGCGCGCGAATACATGACCGCGATCTGGACCGAACTGCAGAAGTGATCCAGCGGAGCGGCGGGAGAGGCAAGCCTCTCCCGCCGCGTTCCTTTTTCGCTTGCCCCGGCGGGGCGTGCCGCCCCCCCCGGTGCAAGCCGCCCCCCTTCCCACCGGCGCAAGCCGGCTTTCCCCCATAATGATCTGGAAAGACGCAGATGGATTTGTGCGAGCAGTCGGCCTCAACCTTGTCGCGGATGATCGCGGCGCGGCAGGTGGCGCCCTCCGAGGTGATGGCGGCGCATCTTGACCGGATCGATGCGGTGAATGGCGCGGTGAATGCCGTCGTCTCGCTACGCGACCGCGACGGGCTGATGGCCGAGGCGCGGGCGGCGGATGATGCCGAGCCCAAGGGCTGGCTGCACGGGATACCGATGGCCGTCAAGGATCTTTGCGCGACGAAGGGCCTGGGCACGACCTGGGGCAGCCCGCTGTTTGCCGATTTCGTCCCTGCGGCGGATGATCTCATGCCCGCGCGGATGCGCGGGGCGGGCGCCCTCTTCATCGGCAAGACCAACACCCCCGAATGGGGCCATGGCAGCCACAGTTTCAACCCGGTCTTTGGCGTGACGCGCAATCCCTATGACCTGGCGCGCACCGCCGGAGGATCGTCGGGCGGGGCGGCGGCGGGGCTGGCCGCACGGATGCTGCCGGTGGCCGATGGCAGCGACATGATGGGCTCGTTGCGCAACCCGGCCGCCTTTTGCAACGTCTACGGCTTTCGGCCAAGCTGGGGTCTGGTGCCCGCCGATGCCGAGGGCGACACGCATCTGGCCACGCTGGCCACCGAAGGGCCGATGGGCCGCACGGTGGAAGATGTGGCGCGGCTGTTGCAGGTGCAGGCCGGCATCAACCCCGAGGTGCCCTTTGGCCGCCCGGCCGGGGATTATGTCTCGGGCCTGCAGGGCGCCAGCCTGAAAGGCAAGCGCATCGGCTGGCTGGCCGACTGGGGCGGCGCCTATGCGATGGAGCCGGGGATCCTTGCGCTGTGCGAGGCGGCCCTGAGGCAGATGGAAGAGATGGGCGCGGAGGTCGAGATCCTTGCCCCGCCCTTCCCGGCCGAAAAGCTGT
Organism: Paracoccaceae bacterium; assembly: GCA_023254015.1. Classification (GTDB taxonomy): domain Bacteria; phylum Pseudomonadota; class Alphaproteobacteria; order Rhodobacterales; family Rhodobacteraceae; genus Tabrizicola_A. Next base: position 3,154 of record JALQYS010000240.1, on the reverse strand, counting down.
GGAGCGCCTGGACAACCCTGCGCGCCATGCTGAATGCGGGCGGGTTCAAGGCGATCTACGACCAGCCCGACAAGCGGGCGCAGCTGAAACCCGAAACGCTGTGGGAGATCGAGCAAGGCCGCAGCCTGTCGGCCGCCGCGGTCTATGAGGCCAGCGTGATCCGCAGCCGCTATTACGCCCATATGGCGCGGCTTTTCACCCGCTTTGATGCGGTGGCGCTGCCCACGGCGCAGGTCTGGCCCTTCCCGGCCGAGTGGCGCTGGCCGTCGCAGATCGACGGGCGGCCGATGGACACCTATCACCGCTGGATGGAGGTGGTGATCCCGGTCAGCCTGATCGGCCTGCCGGCCCTGTCGCTGCCGGTGGGCTTTGGCGCGGAGGGGCTGCCGATGGGGATGCAGCTGGCAGGCCCCGTGGGGGCGGATGCGGCGATTCTGGCCATGGGGCAGGCCTGGCATGAGGCCACCGATTGGCCGGGCAAACGACCGCCCCGCCTTGCCTGAGCCGCAGCGCGGGCTTATGCCGGGGCCATGATCCTGTATCAAACCGTCATGGCGCTGACCCTTCCGGCGCTGATCCTGCATCAGGCCCTGTGGGGGGCCAAAGGGGCCGTGGCCCAGCGGCTGGGCCTTGGGCCCGATCCGGCGCGGGGGCCAAAGCTGTGGCTGCACGCGGCCTCGGTCGGTGAGGTCACCTCGGCGCGTTGGGTGATCGAGGCGGTGCTTGCGGCACGGCCGGGTCTGCAGATTCTGGTGACGACGAACACCGCAACAGGCCGGGCGCGGGTGGCGGATTGGGCGCTGCCCGGCGTCACCGCGGCCCTGGCGCCGTTTGACGGCGCGGGGTCGGCGGCGCGGCTTCTGGACCGCTGGCAGCCGCAGGCGCTGGTGGTGGTGGAGAACGAGCTTTGGCCCGCCCGCCTGCGCGCCTGCGATCTGCGCGGGGTGCCGGTTCTGGTGATCGGGGCGCGGATGTCGGCGCGCAGCGCCCGGCGCTGGCGTCTGATGAACAGGCTGATGGCGGGGATGCTGGAGCGGCTGCACTGGCTTTCAGCACAGGATGCGGACAGCCGCGACCGCTTTCTGGCGCTTGGACTGCCGCAGGCGGCCGCCGGCCCGGTGGTGGCCTTGAAATCGCTGGGACAGGTGCAGCCCGCCCCCCTGCCCTTTGCCGCCCCGGCCCCGCGGGCCGAGACGCTGCTTGCCGCCTCGACCCATGAGGGAGAAGAAGGGCTGGTGCTGGAGGCCTTTCTGGCCCAGCGCCGGTTCCGCCACCTGATCCTTGCGCCGCGCCATCCCCGGCGGGGCGACGAGATTGCCGCCTTGCTGGCCGCGCGGGGACTTGCGGCGGCGCGCCGGTCAAAAGGGGCCCAGCCGGGGGCGTCGGACCGGGTCTATCTGGCCGATACGCTGGGCGAGATGGGGCATTGGTATGCCATGGCCGGGGCGACGGTGATCGGCGGCTCTTTCGCGGCCCGGGGCGGCCACACCCCATGGGAGCCCGCCCGGCAGGGCTCGGCCATCCTGCATGGCCCCTCGGTGCACAACTTTGCCGGCCCCTTTGCCGCCTTGGACCGGGCGGGCGGGGCCCTGGCCGTGCGCGATGCCGCCGGTCTGGCGACGGCGCTGGACAGCCTTGACAGCGCAGCCCAGGCCCGACTAGCCGCCGTGGCGACCGAGGTTCTGGCCCCCGAAGGCGACGGGGCCGAGGTGGTGGGCGCGGTCCTTCAGGCGATCAGGGGATAACGCGCAAGCGGGGTATAGACAGCGGTCTTGCCGCCCGGATGGCTTTCATAAAGCACCATCTCGCGCGGGGTGAAGGGCGGAGGCGCAAAGCCCGCGCCCAGGGCGATGGCCCGCTCCAGCCGCATCGCCTCGGCCAAGGGGGGCGGGGCAAAGCGGCCAAGGGTGACATGGGGCACAAAGCGGCGGTGTTCAGGATCGGCGCCGGCCCGCCGGGCGGCCTGTTCCACCTTGGCCTGCAGGGCCATGAGCCCGGGGTTCGGGGCAAGGGCGGCAAAGGCCACCCGGGGCCGATCACCTCCGAAGAGGCCAAACCCCTGAATCTGCAGCGAAAGCGCCTGCAGGCGCAGCGCCGCAAAAGCCTCGTGCACCGACTCCAGCACCGGCAGCGGCGTTTGCCCAAGGAAGACCAGCGTCAGGTGCAGGGTTCCGGGGGCGACCTTGCGCGGCAGGGGCAACAGGAATTGTTGCACCGCCAGCGCCGCGCGGATGTCATCGGGCAGATCCAGGGCCAGAAACACCCGTTTCATCGCGCGGCCAGCCGGGCAAGCCGGTCGGTGATCTCGGGGCGCAGCGGGCCTTCGCGCGGGGCGTCCTGAAGCCGGGTCAGCAGTGCCTCGGCCGGAGGTTTGCGCCCGCCGCCCTGCCAGGACAGCGCGCGCAGCACCGCCTCGGCCGGGGCCGGCAGGAGGTCGGGCAGCGCCTGTCCCGAGAGATCCGCCCAAAGCGCCGTCCAGAGCCGGGCGACCGACCAGGGGTTATAGCCGCCCCCGCCCAACAACAGCATCCGCGGCGCAAGAGGCCGCAACGCGCCCAGCACCGCGCGATGGGCGTTGTTCGACAGGCACAACCGCGACAGCGGGTCCTCCTCCAGCGCATCCGCGCCCGCCTGCAGCACGATCAGATCAGGCCGAAAGGCCGCAACGCGCGGCAGGATCAGCCCCTCCAGCACCGCCCGCATCTCGGTATCGTTGAAGCCGCGCGGCACGGGCAGGTTGAACACGTTGCCGCCGCCGTCATCGCTGAGCAACCCCTTGAAGGGCCATCGGTTTTCCTCGTGCACCGAGATCAGCAGCACAGACGGGTCCCCCGCAAGCCCCGCCTCGACCCCGTCGGCGTGATGGGCGTCGATGTCGACATAGGCCACCCGCGCCAGCCCCGCGCGCCGCGCCGCCAGAATGCCCAGAACCGGATCATTCAGATAGCAAAACCCGTTGGCCCGGTCGCGCAGCCCATGATGCGTCCCACCGCCCGGGACATGCACCGCCCCGCCCGGCGCCGCCGCCAAAAGCGTTGCCGCCAGCATCACCCCACCCGCCCCGGTGGCCGGACGGCGGAACATCTGGGGAAAAACCGGGTTTGACAGGGTGCCAAGGCCATGCCGCGCGGTCACCTGCGGCGACACCTGTCCC
>JALQYS010000186.1 GCA_023254015.1 Paracoccaceae bacterium | reverse complement strand
CCATCACTTCACGGTTCTTGGCAATGGCGCCTTCGCCTTCCAGAACCTGAACCACGACCGGCTCCGACGCCATATAGGCGCACAGCTCGCCGTAGAAGCCACGCTCGGCATGCTCGGCATAGAAAGCGCCAGCGGTTGCGGCCGACAGGTGGATGCGCTTGGAGGCGACGACGCGCAGGCCGGCATCTTCGAACTTGGCAACGATCTTGCCAGTCAGGTTGCGCTTGGTGGCGTCGGGCTTGATGATCGACAGGGTGCGTTCGATGGCCATGTGGCTCTCCATTGGGTGGGGGCCGGTATTGGCCCGCTTGCATGTGGCGCGGGCGATAGCATGGGGCGATGACAAAGAAAAGAAGGGGGCGCTGCCCCCGCCGCGCCTTTGGCGCGTCTCCCCCGGGATATTTGTGCACAGAGGATGGGGGAAGATTGACCTTTGATCCGCCCTGCGTCATTGCCCTTGCCATGCTGAAGATCGATGACATCACCTATTCCGTCGAGGGCCGCCCGCTGTTCGAGGGCGCCTCTGCCACAATTCCCACCGGCCACAAGGTGGGCCTTGTGGGGCGCAATGGCGCGGGCAAGACCACGCTGTTCCGCCTGATCCGGGGGGAGCTGGCGCTGGAGGGCGGGGCGATCTCGATCCCGAGCCGGGCGCGGATCGGAGGGGTGGCGCAAGAGGTGCCGTCCTCGTCCACCAGCCTGCTGGATACGGTGCTGGCGGCCGATACCGAGCGCAGCGCGCTGATGGCCGAGGCGGAGGTGGCGACAGATCCGCATCGGATTGGCGAGATTCAGGCGCGACTGGCCGATATTGACGCCTGGAGCGCCGAGGGCCGGGCAAGCGCCATTCTGAAAGGGCTTGGCTTTGATGCCGAGGCGCAGCTGCGCCCCTGTTCGGATTTCTCGGGCGGGTGGCGGATGCGGGTGGCGCTGGCGGGCGTGCTTTTTGCCCAGCCGGATTACCTGCTTCTGGACGAACCGACCAACTATCTGGATCTGGAAGGTGCGTTGTGGCTGGAAAGCTATCTGGCCAAGTATCCCCATACCGTGCTGATCATCAGCCATGACCGCGGACTTCTGAACCGGGCGGTGCAGGGCATCCTGCATCTGGACAATCGCAAGCTGACCTATTGGCAGGGCGGTTATGACCAGTTCGCCCGCCAGATGGCCGAGCGCCGGGCCGTGCAGGCGGCCGAAGCGAAAAAGCAGGAGGCGCGGCGGGCGCATCTGCAATCCTTCGTCGACCGCTTCAGGGCCAAGGCCACCAAGGCGGTTCAGGCGCAAAGCCGTCTGAAGATGCTGGAGAGGATGACGCCGATCACCGCGCCGGAAGAGGCCCGGAAGGTGGTGTTCAGCTTTCCCGAGCCGGAAGAGCTTTCGCCACCGATCATCAACATCGAAGGCGGGGCGGTGGGCTATGGCGGTCCGCCCATCCTGCGCCGGTTGAGCCTGCGGATCGATCAGGACGACCGGATCGCGCTTTTGGGCCGGAACGGCGAGGGCAAATCCACGCTGTCGAAGCTGTTGGCGGGCAAGCTGGAGCCTTGCGAGGGGCGGATGGTAAAGTCCTCCAAGCTGCGGATCGGCTATTTCGCGCAGCATCAGGTGGATGAGCTGCATATCGACGAGACGCCCTTGCAGCATGTCATGCGGTTGCGTCCGGCCGAGGGGCAGCCCAAGTTGCGGGCGCGGCTGGCCAGCTTCGGGCTGATGGCCGAGCAGGCCGAAACCGTGGTGGGGCGGCTGTCGGGCGGGCAGAAGGCGCGGCTGTCGCTGCTGTTGGCCACCATTGATGCGCCACATCTGCTGATTCTGGACGAACCGACCAACCACCTGGACATCGAATCCCGCGAGGCGCTGGTCGAGGCGCTGACCGAATATTCCGGTGCGGTCATTCTTGTCAGCCACGACATGCACCTCTTGTCGCTGGTGGCTGACCGGTTGTGGCTGGTCAAGGGCGGGGCGGTCACCCCCTATACCGAGGATCTGGAGGCCTATCGGCGGCAGCTTCTGGCGGGGGATGAGGCCGAGAAACCGGCGGCCAAGCCCGTGGAAAAGCCGAAGAAGGCCAGCCGTGACGAGGTGCTGGCGCTGCGGGCCGAGGTGCGCAAATGCGACGAGCGGCTCTCCAAGCTGAACGAGATGCGCGACAGGCTGGCGACCAAGCTGGCTGATCCGGCGCTTTATGAAGATGCGCGCAAGGGCGAGCTGGAGACCTGGAACAAGAAATACGCCGAAGTGATGGAGGGCCTTGACCGGGCCGAGGCGCTTTGGATGGCCGCGCAGGAAAAGCTCGAAGCTGCCGGGGGATAAGCCATGCCGATGCCCTGGACCTACCGTCAGGCCAGCCGCGAATGGCAGGCCTTTCTGGAAGACGCCAAGGCAGAGATGGGGCTGACCTCGGACAATGCCTGCTATACCGCGGTGGAGGGCGTGCTGTTGGCCTTTCGCAGGCGGCTTGCGGTGCAAGAGGCGCTGGACTTTGCCCAGGTGCTGCCGGCTGTTCTGCGGGCCTTGTTCTTGGCAGATTGGCAGATTGCCGCGCCGGTGGCGGCGGGCACGCGCGCCGACTGGACGGCCGAGGCCAGGGCGCTGCGTCCGAACCACAACCTGACACCCGACACCTGCGTTGCGGCGACGGCCCTGGCGCTGCGCAAGGCCGTTCTGCGCGAAGACCTTGACCGCGTGCTGGCGCGGCTTCCGGGCTTTGCGGCCGACTTCTGGTCAGTGCCGGGGGGTGATCCGGCCAGCCTTGGCCCGCGCATCGTGTAAGCTTGCTTGCATCGGCCTTGCGCCGCCGCTAGGGCTGGGGGATGCCAAATCTTTTGCCCCACCTTCCTGCCGATCTCATCCTTGCCCAACTGTCGCGCAGCCCTGGCAATGAGGTGAAGTCGGGCAAGTTTGACAGTCCGGAAAGTTCGGCCGCGCTGGTGGCGAATGGCTTTGGCCGGTTCCTGGAGCATCCGGCCGACCTTCCGCCTTTGCCGGGGGTGCCCATGGGGGCAGTGCAAGAGGTGGAGCTGGCGGCAGAGATGCGCTTTCCCTGGGCGGGCGGGCGGCATCCTTGGCTGGATGTGTCCATCGCCACGGCCACCACGCTGGTCGGGGTGGAGGCGACGCGATACGAGCCGTTCCGCCCGTCGCGGGCCAGCGGCTTTGCCGAGGTTCATGACCGTCCGGTCTGGGGCGATCAGATGGGCCGCCATATCCGGCTGATGCATGATCTGGTGGCGGGGCGGGTGGTCTTTCAGGCGCTGGATGCGGTGCAGCTGGTGAAAGATGCCCTGGCTCTGCGCACTCGGGCCGAAAAGCGCGCCCTTGGGGCGGTGCTGGTCTATCTTTACGCCGAACCGACGGTCTGGGCGAAATCCGGCAAGCCGGTGGACCGGGCGCGCATCGCGCTGCACCGACGCGAGCTGGCGCAGTTTGCGGGGCTGGTGCGCGGCGATCAGGTGGCCTTTGTCGCCCTGTCCTGGGCCGATCTTCTGGCCGACTGGGCGCGCAAGCCAGGCCTTCTGCCGCATGTCGAGGCGTTGCGTGCGGCCTTTGGTGATCTGGGTCAGCCTTCTTTCACGCCCTCGGAGCGCAGGACGTAAACCCCGGCGGCGATGATGACGCCGATGCCCAGCCACCCCAGGGCGTCGGGCAATTCTCCCCAGAACAGCCAGCCCCAAAGGATGCCCCAGAAGGCAAAGGTGAACTCGAAAGGCGCCACGACTGACGATTGCGCCACGCGATAGGCCTGCGTCAGCAAGGTCAGCCCGATGGCGGCGATCAGGCCGCAAGAGGCCATCAGGAACAGATCCCAGCCGCTGGGCCAGACCCAGCCGCGGGTCAGGAACGCCAGCGAGGGGTGCACGCCCTCGGCCGTCCCGCCGCGGCCATAGACCAGCGCCAGTGCCGCCGCAGCGGCCAGGAAGGCCAGGTTGCCCCAGAAGGCCATGGCGGCGGCGCTGTCGCGCGTGCCCATGACCCGGGCCATGATCATCGATCCGGCATAGGCGACCGAGCACAGGATCGGCAGCAGCGCCGCCCAGTCGAACAGATCGCCCCCCGGCCGCACCATCAGGATCACCCCGGCAAAGCCCATCGCCACCGCAATCCAGCGCGGGGCCGAGACATGTTCGCGCAGGATCAGCACCGACATCACCACGATCATCAGGGGCGCGGTGAAATACAGCGCCACCGTGGTGGCCATGGGCAGGGCCGCCAGCGCCAGATAATAAAGCGTATAGGCCAGAAAGTTCAGCAGACCCCGGGCCAGCATGGCCGGCCAGGTCGGGCTGACCAGGGTGCGCAGCGTGCCGTCGAAGAACCATGTGATCGCCAGCAGAAAGGGAATCGCGGTCAGGCTGCGCAGAAGCATGGCCTGATGCAGCGGGTAATCGCCCGAGATCAGCTTCAGGATCAGGTCCTGAACCGAGAAAACGGCAATGCCGGCGACGAGGGCGAGGATGCCTTTCACGGCGGGGGTCTGGGTCATGGTGGCGGCAGGCTAACCCGGCCATTCCCCCGATCTGAGCCAATCCCGACAGAAAATGTCAAAGCGCGGCAAGAAGTTGCGCGCTGGCGGGCCTTTATCCTGGGGCTGTCTTCGCCCAGATGGCAGTTCCTGACCAAGGTGCCGATCCGATGAAGATCAACCGATGCGGCACGCCGATGATGCCGGCCACCAGACCATCCTGCAAAAGCTGCAGGAGTTCGAGATGGGCGGCATGGGCGTGGGGCAAATAGAGGGGGCGAGCCGTCGCCCACCATTCGCCCTGCCGCAAAGAAAAACCGCGCCCGTTGCGGGGCGCGGTTTCCATCCTGCCGGGAAGGGCGGGATTATTCTTCGTTCGCAGCCGAACCCATTTCGTCGAACAGTTCGGCGATTTCGAAGTCGGCAGCCGCTTCGGCCTCGGCGGCCAGTTCCTGGATCGACTTGCCCGAAGCCTGGATCTCGGCCTCTTCGGCCGAACGGGCCACGTTCATCTTGATCTTCACCACGACTTCGGGGTGCAGGGTCACGGTGACCGAGTGCAGACCAAGGTCCTTGATCGGCTTGTCCAGCACGACCTGACCGCGGCCGATGGTGAAGCCACCGGCGGTTGCCGCATCAGCGGCGTCGCGGGCAGTGACCGAGCCGTAAAGCGCGCCGGCATCCGAGGCCGAGCGAATCACGACGAAGACCTGACCGTCCAGCTTGGCGCCAACGGCTTCGGCTTCTTTCTTGGTTTCAAGGTTCTGGGCCTCAAGCTGGGCTTTCTTGGCTTCGAACGACTTGATGTTCGCCTCCGAGGCGCGCAGCGCCTTGCCCTGCGGCAGGAGGTAGTTGCGGCCGTAGCCGTCCTTGACGTTCACGACGTCGCCCATCTGGCCAAGCTTGGCCACACGCTGCAGAAGGATCACTTGCATGTCATGTGCTCCTTATTTCACAGCGTAAGGCAGCAGGGCAAGGAAGCGGGCGCGCTTGATGGCCTGGGCCAGTTCGCGCTGCTTCTTGGCCGAGACGGCGGTGATGCGGGACGGGACGATCTTGCCGCGCTCGGAGATGTAGCGCTGGAGCAAGCGGACGTCCTTGTAGTCGATGGCCGGAGCGTTGTCGCCCGAGAAGGGGCAGACCTTGCGGCGGCGGAAAAACGGTTTGTTCGCCATGTCTTATGTCCTT
>JALQYS010000155.1 GCA_023254015.1 Paracoccaceae bacterium | reverse complement strand
GGCTGTCGCGCGCCGCCATGGCGGGTCTGGGCGCCTTGGGCGCGCTTGCCCCGGCGGCCTTCCTTGCGCAGCGGGTGCCCGCGGAAGCCGTAATCGGTCAGGATGCGGCGCAGGTCCGGATGGCCCGAGAAGAGGATGCCGAACATGTCGAACACCTCCCGCTCCACCCAGTTGGCAGAGGGATGGATCGCCACGATCGACGGCACCATATCCTCTTCGCCGGTCGCCAGCTTCACCCGGATCCGGGCGTTCTGGTACATCGACAGGAAGTGATAAACCACATCGAAACGCGGATCGCGCTCGGGGTGATCAACGGCGGTGATGTCCACCAGCGAGGTAAAGCGGCAGGCCGCATCATCGCGCAGGAATTCGACAAAGCTTTCCAGGTGCGCGGGCTGGATCGTGACGTTCAGCTCGCCAAAGGCAATCTCGGTCGCGATGACGGCATCGTGACGCTTCAGCTCCAGATAGGCACCAAGTTCTGCAAGGGCTTGCGACATCATGACCTCTCAGCGAACCAGCGTGCCGGTGCGGCGGATTTTCCGCTGCAACTGCAAGATACCATAAAGCAGCGCCTCGGCCGTGGGCGGGCAGCCCGGCACATAGACATCCACCGGCACAATGCGGTCACAGCCGCGCACGACCGAATAGGAATAGTGGTAATAGCCCCCGCCATTGGCGCAGGACCCCATCGAGATCACATAGCGCGGCTCGGGCATCTGGTCGTAAACCTTGCGCAGTGCCGGGGCCATCTTGTTGGTCAGGGTGCCGGCGACGATCATCAGGTCCGACTGGCGCGGCGAAGCGCGGGGCGCGGTGCCGAACCGCTCAAGGTCATAACGCGGCATCGAGGTATGCATCATCTCGACCGCACAGCAGGCCAGACCGAAGGTCATCCAGTGCAGCGAACCATTGCGCGCCCAGTTGATGATGTCTTCCGTCGTGGTCAGCAGAAAGCCCTTGTCCTGCAGCTCGCGGTTCAGGGCCTGGGTGGCAACCTCACGGTCAGCGCCCGCCGTATTGGCTCCGGTCATCACGCCCATTCCAAGGCCCCCTTCTTCCATTCATAGGCAAAGCCCACGGTCAGCACGCCCAGGAACACCATCATCGACCAGAAGCCGACCATCGACAGCTCGCCAAAGGCCACGGCCCATGGGAAAAGGAAAGCCACCTCAAGGTCAAAGATGATGAACAGGATCGACACCAGATAGAAGCGCACGTCGAACTTCATCCGGGCGTCGTCAAAGGCATTGAAGCCGCATTCATAGGCCGACACCTTCTCCGGGTCGGGATTGCGGATGGCAATCACGGCAGCGGCAAGGATCAGCACAAGGCCAAGTCCGACAGCAATGGCCAACAGAACGAGGATCGGCAGGTATTCTCGCAACAGCGGATTGTCCACGAGGGTCTCCTTGGGCTGGCAATGGGCGCGCCACGGCCATCACGGCCGCATGATCTCTTGGCCCCCGTTTACCCCTTGCCCCCGGCGGGGTCAACGCATGCACCGTGAAATTCAGCCCCTTGCCCCGAAGGATTCTTGCCACTGTATGCAGCCGCATGCCGAAAATCCGCGCCACCGACCGACGGCCTCCCGCAGCGGGCCGCAGCGCCCCGACTCGGCCCCTTTCCCCTTGGCCGAAATACTCTCGGGGGGAGGGCCGCTTGCGGCCCCGGGGGGCGAAGCGCCCCCGCGCGCCGCCAAGCGGGCCTTGCCCGCGCAGACGGCTCAAAAGACTTGCGGGCGCAAGCCCGCACCGCGAGATCCTCCGCATCAACACGGGCAGGCCCCGCGCGGGCTGAAAAGGTGCGGACGGCGTTGCGTCAGGTCCGAACCGGCCGCTGGCAGCTCACTGCACGCGGGGCGGCGCGACGGGCTCAGGCTCGGGCCCCTGCCCCACGGCCAGGGCCTCGGCGCGGATGATGCGGGCGATCAGTGCCACGTCATCCGGGCTGAAGGTCAGCGGCAGGCGCATGTCGATCAGGCCCTTCAGGATGCGGTCGGTGTTCGGGCAAGACTGCGCGCCCGCATAGCGCCAGTGGTCATAGCGGCTGGTAAAGGCCACCGGCTCATCGGCGCCGAACCATTTCAGCTCGACCCCGCGCGCGATGCAGCGCGTCAGGAACAGCCCGATCCGGGCGTCCGACCAGCCCGGCAGCAGGAACTGGAAGGACGAGCCCACATAGGTCTCCTCCTCCGGGCGCGCCACAAGCCGCAGCCCGGGCGTGTTCTGCAACCCCGCCTCGAGTGTCTGGTAAAGCCGCGCCCAGCGGGCCACCCGATCTGCCAGCATGGGCAGTTGCGGCCGCAGGATCGCCGCGCGCAGGTTGTCCATCCGCCCCGAGACGTTGGGGGTTTCCATCCGTACCGCCTCAAAGACTTCGGCCGGGGGCGCAGCGCGGTGCTTGCCATAGAGCATATAGCTGCCCGACAACAGGATCGCGCGGGCCATCACCTCTGCGTCATCCGAGATCAGAAACCCGCCTTCGCCCGAATTCACGTGCTTGTAGGTCTGCATCGAATAGCAGCCGATCAGCCCCTGCCGCCCCGAAGGCACGCCCTTCCACGCCGCCCCCATGGTATGGGCGCAGTCCTCGATGATCGTCACGCCAAGCGCGTCGCACAGCGTGACCAGCGCCTCCATGTCGCACAGATGCCCGCGCATGTGGGACAGCATCAACAGGCGCGATCCGCTGGCCTTCACCTTGGCCTCAAGATCGGCAAGATCCAGCGTCAGGTTCTCGGTCACCTCGACGAAGACCGGCACACCCCCCGCCGCCGCAATCGCGCCCGGCACCGGGGCCAGGGTGAAGGCGTTGGTCAGGACCGGCTCGCCATGGGTCAGGCCCAGGGCCCGTAGCGCGCAGCCCAAGGCATATCCCCCTGATGCCACCGCCAGACAGTATTTCGCCCCCATCAGGGCGGCAAATTCCTCTTCAAGGCGGGCAGTCTCCGCCACCTCGCCGGGGGCCTCGTTATAGCGGTGCAGCCGGCCGTGGCGCAGCACGGTGATCGCGGCCTCGATGCCGGCCTCGGGGATCGGCTCCTGCTGGGTGAAGGACCCGGTGAAACGTTCCTCGCTCATGCCTGTTCCTTTCGCGTCACCCACACCATCACCAGAAGCGTCAGCGCCAGCCCCGCCCCCGCGACGAAATAGGCGACATCGGGCGATTGGAAAGCCGCCTCGGGGTGCATGAACCAGCCGAAGATCTGGGCGAAGAACACCGTGCCGGCCAGCATCGCCAGATTGGTAATGGCGCTGATCCCGCCCTGCAATTCGCCCTGGGCGTTCTCCGGCACGCGGCTTGACAGGATTGCGGTCAGCATCGGATGCACAAAGCCCTCGGGCCCATGCACCAGCATCAGCACCATCACCAGCGTCAGAGACCCGACAAGGCCATAGCCCGTCGCGGCAATCGCCGCACACAAAAGGCCCAGTACCGCCACCCGGTATTCGCCCCAAAGCTTGACCGCAGGCCCGGTAAGCAGGCCCTGAAACACCGCCATCACCACGCCGAACATCGCCAGCGTCAGGCCCACCATCGCCTCGGACCAGCCGAAATTCGCCTTGCCCCAGAAGGGCCAGATCGCCGGGTAAACCGAGGAGAAGAAAAAGAACATCGCCATGACCGCGCACAGGGGCAGCACGCCTGAATAGCTGCGGAACACCCGGAAGGCGCCAAAGGGGTTGGCGCGGCGCCAGTCAAAGCGGCGGCGGTTTTCCGGGGCCAGGGTCTCGGGCAGGACAAAAAGGCCATAGATCAGGTTCAGGCCCGACACCACGGCGGCCACATAGAAGGGCACGCGCGGCCCGAACTCACCCAAAAGCCCGCCCACCGCCGGGCCGATTACAAAGCCAAGGCCAAAAGCGGCCCCCAAAAGGCCAAAGGCCCGGCCCCGGTCTTCGGGCGCGGTGATATCGGCGATGAAGGCATTGGCGATCACCCAGCTTGCCCCGCAGAACCCCGCCAGCAGGCGGCCAAGGAACAGCCAGAAGAGATTCGGCGCCAGCGCATGCAAGAGGAAATCCACCCCCAACCCGGCAATCGCCAGCAACAGCAAGGGCCTGCGCCCGTAACGGTCCGACAGGTTGCCCAGAAGCGGCCCCGACAGGAACTGCGCCAGCGAATAGCCCGCCGCCATCCAGCCGCCGATCACCGCCGCCTCGCCCAGAGACACATGCCCGACCTGCCCGATCAGCGCGGGCAGGACCGGAATGATGATGCCAAAGCCCACCATGTCCAGAAACACGGTGATGAGGATGAACACCACGGCCCCATTGGTGCCTGGTCTGGTGGATGCGATCGTCATGCCTCAGCCGACGGGCTTCATGCCGGCGGCAAAGCGCGCCGCATTGGATTGATAGCCAGCGGCCGATTTCAACAGCCGCGCCCGCGCCGCCTCATCCAGCTCGCGCACCACCTTGGCCGGCGCCCCCATGACCAGCGAGCCGGGCGGAATCTCCTTGCCCTCGGTCACCAGTGCCGAGGCCCCGACCAGCGAGCCTTCGCCGATCCTGGCGCCGTTCAGCACCGTCGCCCCCATGCCGATCAGGCTGCCATCCTCGATTGTACAGCCGTGCAGCATCGCCTTGTGGCCGATGGTGCAATTGGCCCCGATGGTCAGCGGATAGCCCATGTCGGTGTGCAGCACGGAATTTTCCTGAATATTGCTGCCCTCGCCCACCACGATCGGCTCGTTGTCACCGCGCAGGACCGCGCCGAACCAGATATTGGCCCGCGGCCCGACGATGACATTGCCGATCAGCACCGCCGAGGGCGCAATCCAGGCGGTGGGGTCGATCTGAGGGCGAACCCCGTCCAGTTCATAGATCATCGCGCGTCAAACTCCTTGTTCAGGCCACGGACAAATTCGGCCAGCCCCGGCTGGCGGTCGCGGCGCATCCGCTCTGCTTGAAGGATGGTCAGCAACTCGTTGAAAGCCTTGTCGATATCGGTATTCACGATCACATAGTCATATTCGGCCCAATGGCTGATCTCGGCCTGGCTTTTCGCCATGCGGCCGGCAATCACCTCGTTGCTGTCCTGCGCGCGGCCACGCAGCCGACGCTCCAGCTCGGCAATCGAGGGCGGCAGGACAAAGACCGACACCACATCACGGCCAAGGGCAGAGTTGCGGATCTGCTGACCGCCCTGCCAGTCGATGTCGAAGAGCGTGTCGCGGCCTTCCTTCATCGCGGTTTCCACCGGGCCTTTCGGGCTGCCGTAGAAATTGCCGAAGACTTCGGCATGCTCCAGCATCTCGCCCGCCGCGACCATGGATTCGAACTCGGCGCGCGATTTGAAATAGTATTCCCGGCCATCCTCTTCGCCCGGCCGGGGTGCGCGCGTGGTGGCCGAGACGGAAAACCGCAGTGTCGGGTCCCACTCCATCAGGCGCCGTGCCAGCGTCGATTTGCCCGCCCCCGAAGGCGAGGAGAGAATGAGAAGAAGACCGCGCCGAGACATGAGCTATTCCACGTTCTGAACCTGTTCGCGCATCTGATCGATCACCGTTTTCAGGTCAAGCCCGATCCGCGTCAGAGCCAGCGACTGCGCCTTGGAGCACAAGGTGTTGGCCTCGCGCATGAATTCCTGCATCAGGAAATCGAATTTGCGGCCCACGGGGCCTGTTTCGGCCAAAAGCGCGCGGGCGGCGGTGATATGGGCGGCCAGCCGGTCCAGCTCTTCGGTGACATCGTTCTTCACCGCGATCAGGGCCAGTTCCTGTGCCAGCCGGGTTTCGTCGATGCCTTCGGCGTTTTCCAGAACCCGCGCCAACGCCTCGCGCAGCGCGGCCGACGCCGCCTCGCGCCGTGCCGTGGCCTCGTGCGCCGCGCGGGCGGTCAGATCGGCCAGCCTGTCAAGCTGCGCCGCGATCACCGCCTGCAGGGCCGCGCCCTCGGCCGCGCGCATAGCGGCGAAATCGGCCAGCAGGGCGGGAAGATCGGCCAGAATGGCCGCCCGCAGGGGGCCGGTGTCGATCTCGGCCGCCGAAGTGTCCAGCACGCCGCGCACCGCCAGCACATCGGCCGAGGTGGGCTGGGCCAGCGTCACCCCCGCCGCCATGGCCGCCTGTTCCACCTGCGTCATCGCCGCCAGAACCGCCGCCAGCGCCGGGCCGTTCACCCGCAGCGCCTCGGCCCCCTCGCCCATGCCGTCGCGCGCCACCTTCAGCGACAGGCTGACATTGCCCCGGCTCATGGCGCGCCCAAGCTCGCCCCTCAGCGCCAGTTCCAGCCCGTCGATCCAGTCGGGCACCCGCAGCCGCAGGTCCAGCCCCTTGCCGTTGACGCTGCGGATGTCCCAGACCCAGCCATGCCCCGCCCCCTGCGCGCGCCGCGCGGCAAATCCGGTCATCGAGACGGTCATGGATGCTCTCCCCTGGCAATGCTGGCGATGTTTACCATTTGTCGAGATTATCCGCAAAAGGCGTTTCAGATCGGTTATATTCACCAAATGGTAACCGATATTTCGGGGTGCGGATCGCCGGGCACGTTGCCGGGGCGGCCCTCGCGCATCCGATTTGCAAAGGGCTTTGACGGCGATGGTGTGGTTCAACGACACGACCGGAGAGACGGACGACCTGACGGCGCGGGGCGACTTTCACCAGATCCAGACGGTCCGCGCCTATTGGGAGGCAATGCGGCAAGAGGGGCGCCTGCCCCGGCGCGACGACATCAACCCACGTGGCATGGCCTCGGCACTGGAACAGGTATTCCTGGTGGAACAGATCGCGCCGAACCACGGGCGGATGCGGCTGGCGGGGATGGCGATTTCCGACCTTCTGGGCATGGATGTGCGCGGCATGCCGATCACCGCCCTGCTGGAGCCGGTGGCGCGGTCGCAACTGTCGCAGGCGCTGGGGGACTTGTTCCGCGGCGAAAATGTGCTGGACCTCTGGCTTGAGGCCGAGTGTGGCATCGGGCGTCCGGCGCTGACGGGGCGGATGCTGTTGTTGCCGCTGGTCGGTTGCCACGGCGAGCCGGATCTGGCGCTGGGATGCCTGTGCACCAAGGGACAAGTCGGCCGTGCGCCCCGCCGTTTCAGCATCACGCGGATGCTGCGCGAGGCCCTGCCCACCCCCGCCGCGGCTGACACGGCCAACACCTTTGCCGAACAGCCCCGGCCCTTGACCCCGCCCAAGGGGCGGCCGAACCTGCGGCTGGTGGTTTCGAATTGACAAAGGGGCGGCCCGCGCAGGACCGCCCCCCGTTGTCTGCTTCTCCGCCGATTACAGCGCGGCGCGCCGGGCGTCGGCGCGTTGGGCCGAAAGTTCCTCGGACACAAGGAACGCCAGTTCCAGCGACTGGCTGGCATTCAGCCGCGGGTCACAGGCGGTGTGATAGCGGTCGGCCAGATTTTCGTCCGATACCGCGCGCAGGCCGCCGGTGCATTCGGTCACATCCTTGCCGGTCATCTCGAAATGCACGCCGCCCGGCACCGTGCCCTCGGCCTTGTGGATCGCAAAGAACTCGCGCACTTCGCGCAGAACCGATTCAAAGGGCCGGGTCTTGTAGCCGGAGGCGGCCTTGATCGTGTTGCCGTGCATAGGATCGCAGGACCACAGCACGTTGGCGCCCTCGTCTTGCACGGCCTTGACCAGACGCGGCAGGTGATCGCCCACCTTGCCCGCGCCAAAGCGCGCGATCAGGGTCAGGCGGCCCGCTTCGTTCTGCGGGTTCAGCTTGGCCATCAGCACCTTGAGGTCCTCGGCCGTGGTC
>JALQYS010000395.1 GCA_023254015.1 Paracoccaceae bacterium | reverse complement strand
TGCACCGGATACCGGCGCGGCGGGCGGCCTCGGCCCCTGCCGCGCTGTCCTCGATCACCACGCAATCGGCTGGGGCGACGCCCAGCGCGCGGGCCGCGTGCAGGTAAAGGTCGGGCGCGGGTTTCGGGGCGGCGACGGAATAGGCGGAATAGATATGCCCCTTGAACCGCGCTGTCAGACCCGCGTGCTGGCCCAGAGTAACCTCCATCTTGCGGGCCGATCCGTTTGATCCGATGGCATAGGGGATGGTGGCGGCGTCCAGCGCATCCAGCACGGACAGAATATGCGGGATCAGTGGGGTGCCTTCAGCAAGGCGGGCGTAGAGACGGTTGTAGAAATCGGCCACCCAGTCATCCGGCAGGGTCGCCCCCATTGCGCGGGCCTTGGTAAAGGCGCCAGCAACGGTGCCACCGAGGAACAGACTCTCCATTTCCGGCACAGACAGCGGCAAGCCGTGGCGGGCAAGGTCTTGGCCCAGCAGGACGAAGGTCGGGCCTTCGCTGTCCACCACCACTCCGTCACAGTCGAAAATCACGGCCTTGGGGGTCATGCGGGGGCTTTCAGGATGGTGACAAGCGTGTCGCCGTATTTGCGCTGGTCAAGCTGGTCGAAGCCCGCGGGCGGAACGGGGGCGGTGCTTTCTTCCCAGACCACAAGGGCTTCGGGGACCAGCCACGGGGCAAGGGCGGTCAAGGCCACCTCGCCCATGCCCTTGCCATAGGGCGGATCGAGGAAGATCACATCGAAGGGTGCTGCGGGGTTTGCGCCCGGTTTGGTCGCATCGCGGCGCAGGATTTCGCTGCGGCTCTCGGCGCGCATCAAGGCGATGTTGCGCTTCAGAAGGCCCAGCGCGACGGTGCCGTTTTCCAGAAACGTTGCATGGGCCGCCCCGCGCGACAGCGCCTCAAGCCCCAAGGCGCCGGTGCCTGCAAACACATCCAGCACTCGTGCGCCGTTCAGCGGGTTGCCGTAGTCGCCGTTGATCAGCAGGTTGAAGATCGACTCGCGCACGCGGTCAGAGGTCGGGCGCAGGTGGGCCTTGGCATCGCCATCGCCCACCGCCGCCAGATGCAACCCGCGTGAGGTGCCACCGATGATCCTCTGGGCCAGTGCATTGCCGCGCAGGTTGATGGCGGTCACGCCCGCGGCGCTGCTGGTCGAAAGGATCTCGATGCTGTCGTCGGCGGCCAAGGTGAAGCTTACCGAGCTGTTCACCCGGTCATTGCCCTCTCCGGTCGATTCAGCGATCAGCGCTGCCGCGTTGTTGACGAAGTAGATGTCATCGCCCAGCCCGCCCTGCAGCGTGTCGGCCCCGGCGCTGCCGCCGTCGTGCAGCTGGTTGTTGCCGGCATTGCCGATGATCCTCTGGGCCAGTGCATTGCCGCGCAGGTTGATGGCGGTCACGCCCGCGGCGCTGCTGGTCGCCAGCAACACCGCAGCCGTCACCCCGCTGGTCCTGCGCGGCAATGCCTTTGCCCAGAGGATCTTCGGCAATGCCGGCAACAACACCATCGAGGGCGGGGAAGGACAGGATACGCTGACCGGCAATGGCGG
>JALQYS010000144.1 GCA_023254015.1 Paracoccaceae bacterium | reverse complement strand
ACCGGCCGCAGCTCATCGCTGACCACCGCCACGCTCTCCAGGTCCTTGGCCGTTGGCAGGGGGACGATGAGCGGATCGAAGCTAGGGCGTTCCTTGACGGCAAAGACCTTGGCCACGGCCTGCGCGTTGAAGGCATCGGCGGCCAGACCGCCGATGACCGCGCCATTGACCACGTTGCCTTCGGTTGCGTCCGCAACCAGAGCGCCAGCAACGGCACCTGCCGCCGCGCGCGAACCGGGGTCCTGCATGCAGCCGGCAAGCGGGGTTGCGATGAGGAGAAGAGCGATGATTTTCCGCATGTTGTCGTGCCTCGTAGTGGTGTTGTTATACCACACGAGTCTAGCGAACCTGCAGGCGTGACGAAAGCGGAAATGCAACCAAGCCGGGTCTGCCGGCCTGCCCCATCGGCAAGGCCCCGCCGATCGGGGTGGCCGTGGGCGCTGGCGCAAAAAAACGGCCCAGCCCCGCAGGGGCCGGACCAGATGGAAGGGATAGGGTCACATTGGGAAGCACGGCCGCTGACGCGAACCCGGCTCATGGATTCATCCTGCAGGCAGAGGCGAGTCGACGCAAATCCCGATCTTGCCACGCAAGGCGCGTGCGCGATTTCCTGCCAGAAGAACAAGGGTTTGCGCGGAAACATGCCTATTCGTCCTCGTCCTCGTCGTCCCAGACAAAGGCCTCGGCCTCGGGGGCGAAAACTTCGGGGAAAGACGCTTCGGCGCGCTTGAGGTCGATCTTCAAGAGCGCGTCATAGGAACAGGGATCGAACGGGTCTTCGGCGGGCACTACCTCGCGGCCGAAAAGCCAGGACAGGCGGCCAGCATCAAGATTGCCGCGCTCGAACGGTTCTTCGCCGAAATGCGCCCAAAGCGCCGCCATGAAGGCGATGTCGGCCTTGCGATCGGGCGCCTTGCGGTCCTTGAACCTTTCGCGCCGGATGATCTTTGTCGCGCCTTCCTTGACGTTGGCACGACGGATGGTGAATTGAAAATCTGTGCCGGTCAGGCGGCTGGGAAAACCGCGATGCTTCAGCATGGGCGCACCTCATGTTCTGGGGCGCACCGGGGGGCAGGAACGGGCGCAGGCCGGTTTCCCCGGCGCGCCCGTTCCGGGGAATCAGGAACCGTATTTGCCGGTCGGCGCGGGCTCAACCGTGACCGGAACCGGCTCGGGCTCGGGCGCCGGTTGGGCGCAGGCGGTGAGGGTGGCCAGGGCCAGCATGGCAATGAGAGCGGTGCTCCGCATGTGAATCTCCAATGCGAAAGGGTTACAGTTCTTGCAGCATAGCTGCACCGCGGCAAAGAGGCAAACTGTTCGACAGCCGATTGCGCCCCGTCAGCCACGGCAAGGGGCAGAAAAAGGGCGGGCCGGGCAAGAGGTGCCCCAACGGCCCGCCCATGGTTGTCATTGGTATTTGTTGGTGTAGGTAGGCTCGACCGTGACGGCCGGCTCATCAACATAAACGACATCTTCTTTGGCGCCAGCGCAGGCTGCCACAAAGGCAACCAGGCACAGCGACAGAAGGATCTTGGTGCTCGACATCCTCGACTCCTGTTTTCTTGGAGGGTCTCGCAGAACGCGGACCCCCTGTGAGAGGTATGGGCCGCTTGGGTCCGGCCCATGTGAACAATAACCGACAAAGGCCCGAATTGACACGGTTTTGCGCCCAATCCCCGCGTCTGTGGCAAGACAGCATCAAAGCCCGGGCGGACAGAGATTGCAGACACAAGATGTAGCGAGGCCATCAGAACACCTCCCAGATGCAGGCACCATCCTCGATGCGGAACGCCTCGAAGAATTGCGTGGCCTCGGGATCGGCCTCGCCGAAGGGCACCGGACGGTCCTCGAGCGAGACGATGATCTGGCTTGGCAGGGGGCCGAATTCGGATACGCGGGCCAGGGCAAAGTTCTGGCAGATCCAGGCGATGTCCTGCACCGCCGCATCAAAACCCACCGTGCCGGTCTGCGGATCGATCGCGGGAGCGAGAAAGCGGAACCGGGTGACAAGGCCGTCAGGCCCCGGCGTGTTCCAGATGGTTTCAACCAGCGTCACCGTCTGCCCCGAGGGCAGCGCCAAAGCGAAACCATCGCCGGGAACGGAACGCCCGCCCCCGGTTTCGGCCTGCCAGCTCTGCCCCTGATCCCCCATCGCACGCAGCCCTTACAGCGGAATGTTGTCGTGCTTTTTCCACGGGTTGGTCAGCTTCTTGCCCCGCAGCGAGGCAAAGGCGCGGGCCACCCGGCGGCGGGTCGAATGCGGCATGATGACTTCGTCGATAAAGCCCTTTTCGGCCGCCACGAAGGGGTTGGCGAAACGGTCTTCGTATTCCTTGGTCAGGCGGGCAATCTCTTCGGGTGCCTTGCCGCGGTGGATGATCTCGGTCGCGCCCTTGGCGCCCATCACCGCGATCTCGGCGGTGGGCCAGGCATAGTTGAAATCGCCGCGCAGGTGCTTGGAGGCCATCACGTCATAGGCGCCGCCATAGGCCTTGCGGGTGATGACCGTCACCTTCGGCACCGTCGCCTCACCATAGGCAAACAGCAGCTTTGCCCCATGCTTGATGACGCCGCCATATTCCTGGGCGGTGCCGGGCAGGAAACCCGGAACGTCGACCAGCGTCAGGAGCGGGATCGAGAACGCGTCGCAGAAGCGCACGAAGCGCGCGGCCTTG
>JALQYS010000115.1 GCA_023254015.1 Paracoccaceae bacterium | reverse complement strand
CATGAAGCTGGTGCCGATCACCTCGGCCACGATGGCGGTGCCCAGCAGCAGCCAGCGGTTGATCGACGCAGGTTCGGGATGGAGCCGGGGAATTTCTCGAAGGCAAAGCGCGGGATCTTGGTGACGACATAGTCGATCGAGGGTTCGAAACTGGCCGGAGTGACCTTGGTGATGTCGTTGTCCAGCTCGTCCAGCGTATAGCCGACCGCGAGTTTGGCGGCGATCTTGGCGATGGGGAAGCCGGTGGCCTTGGAGGCCAGGGCAGAACTCCGCGACACGCGGGGGTTCATCTCGATCACCACCATGCGGCCGTCTTTCGGGTTGATCGCCCATTGCACGTTGGAGCCGCCGGTTTCCACCCCGATCTCGCGCAAGACGGCGATCGAGCCGTTGCGCATGATCTGGTATTCCTTGTCGGTCAGCGTCAGCGCCGGGGCGACGGTGATCGAGTCACCGGTATGCACGCCCATCGGGTCGATGTTTTCGATCGAGCAGACGATGATGGCATTGTCCGCCTTGTCGCGGACAACCTCCATTTCGTATTCCTTCCAGCCAAGAAGGGATTCATCGACCAGAACCTGCGCGACGGGCGAGGCCTCAAGGCCCGATTTGATGATCGCCTCATAGTCGTCACGGTTATAGGCCACACCGCCGCCGGTGCCGCCCATGGTAAAGGCGGGGCGGATGATGGCGGGAAGGCCGACATAGTCCAGCGCCTCCATCGCTTCGCGGATGCCGGCGGCGATGTCGTATTTGCCGTTCACCTTGGGGGCGGCGACGATGGTGGCTTTCGGGTTTTCAAGGCCGATGCGGTCCATCGCCTCGCGGAACAACTTGCGATCTTCTGCCATTTCAATGGCCGCGCGCTTGGCGCCGATCAGCTCCACGTTGAACTTTTCCAACACCCCCATGTCGGCCAGCGACAGCGCGGTGTTCAGGCCGGTCTGTCCGCCCATGGTGGGCAACAGGGCATCAGGGCGTTCCTTCTCGATGATCTTGGCAACGACTTCGGGGGTGATCGGCTCGATATAGGTGGCGTCGGCCAGACCCGGGTCGGTCATGATGGTGGCGGGGTTCGAGTTCACCAGGATAACCCGATACCCTTCCTCGCGCAGCGCCTTGCAGGCTTGGGCGCCGGAGTAGTCGAACTCGCAGGCCTGACCGATGACGATGGGGCCCGCACCGATGATCATGATCGACTGGATGTCGGTTCTTTTCGGCATGGCGGCCCCCTTGATGTGCGCAAATTGTCGGGCGTTATAGCTATGGGCGGCGGGGGTGCAAGGGGATTCGGGGTCGCGGTCTGCACGGTTCGGGGCGGCAAGGTGATCCGGCATCGCGCACGGTGCGTATCGCCAACGGCCCAAGGGTTATGACCGGGCAGACAAAGGATCGGCCACGCATGACCGGCAGCACGTTGCGCCACGCCCGCGTTGGGCTTTATGCCCTGATGCTGTCGGCGGCGGGGATACCGCTTTACATCCACTTGCCACAGTTTGCCACGGTGCATCTGGGGCTGGGCCTCTCGGGTCTGGGCGTGTTGCTTTTGGCGATCCGGCTGGTGGACCTGCTGCAAGACCCGCTGATCGGCTGGGCAATCGACCGCTGGCCGCGCGCGCAAGGCGCTTTTGCGCTGGCCGCCGCCTTGGGGCTTGCCATCGGCTTTCCCGCCCTGTTCCTGATGGAGCCCGGCCCGGCGCTGATGGCCCGGCTGGTGGCGGTTCTGGTCCTTTTGTTCACCGCCTACAGTCTGGGGACCATTCTAATTTACGCCCGCAGCGCGACACTGGCCGATAGCCCCGAACCACCGGC
Source organism: Paracoccaceae bacterium (assembly GCA_023254015.1). Classification (GTDB taxonomy): domain Bacteria; phylum Pseudomonadota; class Alphaproteobacteria; order Rhodobacterales; family Rhodobacteraceae; genus Tabrizicola_A. Next base: position 3,845 of record JALQYS010000115.1, on the reverse strand, counting down.
CCTGATGCGGCTGGCTACCTGGCGCGAGGGCGGCACGCTGGCAGGCGTGATCCTTGCCGCCATGCTGCCCGGCCTTCTGGCCGCTTTGGGCGCGAGTGCGGCGGGCTATCCGGCCTTTGGCCTTGCCCTCGGGGCGCTTTGCCTTACGGTGGCCGGTCTGACCCTGCCACTCTGGCGCCGGCGCCCCCTGCCCTCTGCCCCCCTGTCGATCCGGGGGATGGGCGAGGCGGGGGCCGTCCGGCTGCTCGTTCTGGCGCTGGTGAACAGCTTGCCGGTGACCATCACCTCGACCCTGTTCCTGTTCTTTGTCGAGGACCGGCTGCAGGCCCAGGGCATGGCGGGGCCGCTTCTGGTGCTGTTCTTTGCCAGTGCGGGGATCAGCCTGCCGGTCTGGGCGCGGATCAGCCGCCGCATCGGGGCGAGAGGCACGCTGTTCCTGTCGATGTCACTGGCGCTGGCCGGGTTCGTCGGCGCGGCCCTGCTCGGGCCGGGAGATGTGGCGCCTTTCGCCGCAATCTGTATCGCCACCGGGGCGGCGATGGGGGCCGAGGCCATGCTTTTACCCGCGCTGTTTTCCGTAGCTCTGACACGGGCCGGGCTGAACCCGGCGCTGGCCTTTGGCATCTGGACCTTTGCGGGCAAGGTGGGGCTGGCGCTGGCGGCCTTTCTGGTCATGCCGCTGCTGCAATGGCAAGGCTATGAGCCGGGTCAGGCGAACAGCCCCGATGCCCTGACGGCACTGGGGCTGACCTATGCCGCCCTTCCCTGCCTGTTGAAACTGGCGGCCTTGGCCATGGTGGCCAAGCTGCCAAGGGATTAGCCGCCGGCCACCCCCGCCGCATGGGCCAGCACCCGCAGGCCTGCGACCAGATCGGCCTCGGCAGTGTCTTCCTCGAAGGCATGGCTGATCCCGCCGATCGACGGGACGAACACCATCGCGACCGGCATCAGGCGGGCCACGTTGGTGGCGTCATGCAAGGCGCCCGACACCATCCGCCGCCAGCGCCCGGGGGCAACCGCCTCGGCCGCCTCTTCCAGCCGGGCGCGCAGGCCCGCATCCATCGCCACGGGTTCAAGGCCCGTCAGCGGACCTTTTTCCAGCGCAAGCCCCATCTCGGCGGCCACCTCTTGCAGGCAGTCGTCGATCACCGCCTCCATCCGCGCGAGCCGCCCGGCATCGCCATCGCGCCACTGCATGGAAAACCGCACCTCGCCCGGCACGATCGAGGCGGCATTGGGCGACAGCGTGACATGGCCGATGGTCCAGACCGTTTGCGGCGTGACCACGTTGCGCAGCCGGTCATTCAGCCGGGTGTTGAAGGCGGCTAGCCCCTGAAAGGCATCGCGTCGCTGTGCCATGGGGGTGGTGCCCGCATGGTTCTGCTGGCCACGCAAGGTGACCATCCGCTCGCGATAGCCGACGATGTCGGTCACGACGCCAATCTGCTGGCCCGCCGCATCCAGTGCGGGCCCCTGTTCGATGTGCAATTCGACATAGCCGGTGAACTGCGCAGGGTCCACGTCCGGGCCGACACGGCTGCCCAGACTGGCCCGCGCCTCGGCCAGGAAGATCCCGTCTGTGTCGCGGCTTTGATCCGCATCGGCGGCGGACAACAGCCCGGACCAGACCGCCGAGCCGGTGGTGCCGCCGGCAAAGCGGCCTTCCTCATCCTGAAAGGACACGACCGAAATCGCCGGGCCGCCGGCCTCGCGCGCGGCGCGGGCGACCTCCAGCGCGGCGATCACGCCCAAGGCCCCGTCCAGCCAGCCGCCGGTCGGCTGACTGTCGGAATGCGAGCCAAGCAACAGCGACGGGCCTTCGGACAGACCAAAAAGGTTGCCCATCGCATCCCAGCGCACCGTCAGACCGGCTTCGGCCATCCGCCCCGCCAGCCAGTCGCGCGCGGCGATGTCGGGGGCGCTGAAGGCCGGACGCACCACGCCCGCCCCCACCGCTCCAAAGCGGCGCAGGGCGTGCAGATCGGCCAGAAAGCGCGCGGGATCGATCATCGGGCGGCCTTACTTCAGCTTGATGCAGAAGTGCTTTTTCACCGGGGCCTCGATCTTCCACAGACCCTTGAAGCCCGCATCCACCACAAAGCCATCGCCCGGGCGCAGCGTCACCGGTTCGCCGCCATCGGGGGTGATGGTGATCTGGCCTTCGATCAGATGGACGAATTCGTAGAACTTGTAGGTGGCGTGCCAGGTGCCGGTCGTGGCCGCCCAGGTGCCGCTGATGACGCTGCCATCGGCCGAGGTGTGCTGCACCCAGGTCTGCATCGTCGGATTGCCTTCGACCTGGGTCCAGCCCTCAAGATCGGTCACCATCGGATCGGGGCCAGGGGCGGGGAAACGGAATACCAGTTCGGTCATGTCACTTCTTCCTTGCAAGCGGGAGTTCGGCCCCCTTGGTAGGGCTGTGCGACCGGCCTGACAAGCCGAAAGCAGGTGCTGCGGGGGCTGGAAACTGCCGGCGTTTTGGCCGATCACAGCCGCGACGGGCTCCCCGCTGACGGGACCACCCCTGCTGACAATTCCGGGAGGACATCATGCTGATCCGTGAGGCCAAGGCATCGGACGCCGCGCATCTGGTGCGCTTTATCAACATGGCGGCGGATGACCTGCCGCTGCATTTCTGGCGCGCCTCGGTCGGCCCTGACGGCGACCCCTGGGCCTATGGCCGCGAGCGGGCTGCACGCGAAACCGGGAATTTCTCGTATCGCAACGCCTGGCTGGCCGAGGTGGACGGCGAGGTGGCCGCCTGCCTTCTGGGCTATGCGGCCGATCCCGAACCCGCACCGATCACGCCCGACACCCCGCCCCTGTTTGTGCCCCTGCTGGAGCTGGAGGCCATGGTGCCGGGGTCGTGGTATCTGAACGTTCTGGCAACCTATGAGGCCCATCGCGGCAAGGGCTGCGGCTCGGCGTTGCTGGCAAAGGCGGACGAGATCGCGCGGGCGGGCGGGCATGACACGATCAGCCTGATCGCCGAGGACACCCACGGCGATGCCCTGCGCCTCTACCGCGCCAAGGGGTTCCAGGAAATCGCCCGCCGCCCGCTGGTCAAGGGCGACTGGCAGGTAGAGGCCAGCGAGTGGATCCTGTTCACACGGCCCGTGCCCAAGGGCTGACAGGCCGGGCAAAACCAAAAGCCCGCCCCGGCAGACGGGACGGGCAAGGGTTCAGGCGCCCGGCAAAAGGATCACGTCCCTGGCGGCAAAGCTGATTTCGCAGGCAAGGCCCAGCGGCGGCGGCGGTTGATCGGGGCGGTTGAAGGTGTCCAGCGCCACGATCGTGCCATCGACATTCACACTCAGCCGGATCACCGAGCCGAGGAAATGCACCTCTTCGATGGTCCCGGGCAGCACAACCTCGCGCCCGGCGTCGCGGCCATAGCTGACCGCCTCGGGCCGCAAGGCCAGCGTGACGGTTTTGCCCTTGGCGACGCCCAGCGCCCCCTTGCCAAGCGAGACGGTCTGCCCGGCGAGCGACACCGTCCCCTCCTCGGCCGAGACGACCCGCGCGGCAAAGCTGTTCAACGTGCCGACAAAGCCTGCCACAAAGCGGGTCTTGGGGTGGTTGTAGATTTCGAAGGGCGCGCCGACCTGCTCGGCGATGCCACCGTTCATCACCACGATCCGGTCGGAAACCGACATCGCCTCTTCCTGATCGTGGGTCACGAAGATGGTGGTGATGCCAAGCTCGCCGCTGGTGAATTCTGGTTGTTACAGGGCACCTTCGCCCTGTTGGCACTCGCCGCAACTGCATATCCGATGGTGCGAAAACAGGCATCTAGCGCGAGCGGTTCACTGGCACGCTGGGGCGGTTTCGGTTATGCCCTGTTT
>JALQYS010000090.1 GCA_023254015.1 Paracoccaceae bacterium | reverse complement strand
CGTTGAGGCAGGTGCCGCCCAGCGTCTCGCGGCCCTCGACCACGGCGGTCTTCAGGCCCAGCTGCGCGCAGCGGATGGCGCAGACATAGCCACCCGGGCCGGCGCCGATCACGATCACATCAAACTCTGCCATGGTTCATTCCTTTGGATTGGCGGCCGGTCCGGCCCGCAGTCAGATCAGCGCCGCCAGCAGCATGACGACGGTTGCAAGAAAGCCCACCCCCCAGATCACCGATCGCCAGGGCGACAGGCCAAACGCGTAGGCGGGTACATAGAGGATGCGGGCCGCGAGATAGGTCCAGGCCGCGGCGCGCGTCACGGCCGAGGACTGGTCCGACAGGGTCACGACCACCACCGCGATGGTGAAGAGGATCAGCGCCTCGAAATGGTTGTTGAGCGCGCGCTGCAGGCGACCCGCCACCCGGGACAAGGGCCTGGGCGGCGGGGTATCGCGCGGCGAGGTCGTGAAATGCGGCCCGAGGTCCAGATTGGCGGGCACGGCAAAGAGGTTCAGTTGCACGACTTGCAGCAAGGCGGCCAGGGTGAGTGCGGTGAGTTCCTGGGTCATCTCGTCCTCGGAAGGTGGGGTGGAACCCCACCCTACGCCAGGCCAAGCCCGGCGCAGAGTGGTTTTCGACCCGGAATCAGAGGTCCATCAACAGGCGGCGCGGGTCCTCCAGCGCTTCCTTGACGCGGACGAGGAACGTAACCGCACCCTTGCCGTCCACAATCCGGTGGTCGTAGCTGAGCGCGAGATACATCATCGGGCGGATGACGATCTGGCCGTTCACCACCACGGGGCGGTCCTGGATCTTGTGCATGCCAAGGATGCCCGATTGCGGCGGGTTCAGGATGGGCGATGACATCAGCGAGCCATAGACGCCGCCGTTCGAGATGGTGAACGACCCGCCCTGCAGTTCCGGCATTGTCAGCTTGCCGTCGCGCGCGCGGACGCCCAGTTCGGCGATCTTCTTTTCAATGGCGGCAAAGCCCATCTGGTCGGCGTCACGCACCACTGGCACCACAAGGCCCGACGGCGTGCCGACGGCGACGCCCATGTGGACGTAGTTCTTGTAGACCACATCCTGGCCGTCGATCTCGGCGTTGACTTCGGGCACTTCTTTCAGGGCATGCACGCAGGCCTTCACGAAGAAGGACATGAAGCCCATCTTGACGCCGTGCTTTTTCTCGAACGCATCCTTGTAGGTGTTGCGCAGCTCCATGATGCCCGACATGTCGACCTCGTTATAGGTGGTCAGCATGGCGGCGGTGTTCTGCGCGTCTTTCAGGCGGCGGGCGATGGTGGCGCGCAGGCGCGTCATCTTCACGCGCTCTTCGCGGGCAGCGTCATCGGCAGGAACCGGGGCGCGCGGCAGGGCGGCAGGCGCGGGGGTGGCGGCAGCGGCTGCCGACACGGCCGCGGCGGCGCGGGCGACATCCTCTTTCATCACGCGGCCATCGCGGCCCGAGCCCTGGACCTGATCGGGCGAGAGGCCCGCTTCGGCCATGGCCTTTTTCGCGGCGGGGGCGTTTTCCACATCCTTGGCGGCCGGAGCCGGGGCGGCCTTGGGCGCCTCAACCTTGGCGGCGGGGGCCGCAACGGCACCAGCCGCGCCTTCGGCCACGATCGCCAGACGCGCCTTGGCGTCCACGGTCGTGCCTTCGGGGGCCAGGATTTCGGTCAGGACGCCCGACACCGGCGAGGGAACCTCGACCGAGACCTTGTCAGTCTCCAGCTCGCACAGCATCTCGTCCTGCTTCACCGCATCACCGACCTTCTTGAACCAGGTCGAGACGGTGGCTTCGGACACGCTTTCGCCCAGGGCGGGCACCATAACGTCGGTCATGTTCTTCCTCCTACCCTCGGGCGATCAGCCCAAGGCCTCTTTCACGAGGGTTTCCTGTTCAAACTTGTGACGGCTGGCCAGACCGGTGGCGGGCGAGGCCGAGGCCTTGCGGCCGGCATAGCGGAAGCGGGTTTTCGTCGCGCCGATGTCGGTCAGGATGGTCTCCAGTTCCGGCTCGACAAAGAACCAGGCGCCCTGGTTCTTCGGCTCTTCCTGGCACCAGACCCATTCGGCGCCCTTGAAGCGGGCGAGTTCGGCCTTCAGCGCCTTGGTGGGCATCGGGTAGATCTGTTCCAGACGCATCAGATAGGTGTCGTCCTGACCGCGGGCGTCGCGTTCGGCCAAGAGGTCGTAATACACCTTGCCCGAACACAGCACGACGCGCTTGATCTTGTCGTCGGACTTCAGCGTCAGCTTTGAATTGCCCTTTTCGGCATCATCCCACAGCACGCGGTGGAAGGTGGAGCCGTCAACGAAATCTTCGGTCCGCGACACCGCCATCGGGTGACGCAGCAGCGATTTCGGCGTCATCATGATCAGCG
>JALQYS010000514.1 GCA_023254015.1 Paracoccaceae bacterium | reverse complement strand
CGGCGTGAACAACACCACCCCCGCCCAGCGCGCCATTGCGGCGGGTTACGAAGGCTGGGGGGCGGGCGAGAATATCAGCTGGCGCGGAACCACGGGCTTCATGAACCTTGAAACCGTCATCGGCCAGCAGCATGCAGACCTCTTCCGCTCGGCCGGGCATCGGGTGAACATCCTGTGGGACAGCTATCGCGAGCTGGGCCTGGCGCAAGAGGCGGGGCAGTTCACCTCTGGCGGCACCACCTATAACGCCTCCATGGTGACGCAGAATTTCTCCAGCGAACCGGGGGTCTATTACGTCACCGGCGTAATCTATGACGATCTGAACAACGACCGCTTCTATTCCATCGGCGAGGGGCGGGCCGGGACGATGCTGGCCTCGACGGTTGACAGCACCACCAGCGCCAGCGCCGGGGGCTATGCGCTTGTGGCGCCAGAAGGCGGCATGGCGCAGGTCAGCGGCGCGGTGAATGGCCGGGCGTTCTCGGTCTCGGTGCTGGTTGAAGGGGTCAATGCCAAGCTCGACATCGTGAATGGCGACACCGTGCTGAGTTCGGCCGACATCCGGCTGGGGCAGGGGATCGACAAGGTGCGGCTTCTGGGCATGGCCGCGCTGGACGCCACCGGCAATGCCGCCGCCAACCTGCTGGAGGGCAATGCCCGCGCCAACCTTCTGTCTGGTCAGGCGGGCAACGACCGGATCTTCGGGCTGGGTGGCAATGACCGGCTGCTGGGCAACAGCGGCGCGGATGCGCTGTCGGGCGGTCTGGGCAATGACCGGCTTCTGGGCGGGGCGGGCAAGGATGTGCTGAAGGGCGAGGCGGGGCGCGACTGGCTGCAGGGCGATCAGGGCGATGACACGCTGACCGGAGGGGGCGGGGAGGATACCTTTGTCTTTGGCCGAGAGGCCGGGTCGGATGTGATCACAGATTTCGGCGCCACGGACCGGCTGCGGCTGGCCAGCGCCATCTGGGAGGATGCCGTCACCTCGGTGGCCGATCTTCTGGACCGCCATGCGGCGATTGTCGGCGCGGATGTGGTGCTTGATCTTGCGGCCAGTGGCACGCTGACACTGCGCGGCGTCACCGATCTGGCCGGTCTGGCCGACAACATCACCCTGATCTGACCCGCCCGGTTACAGCGGGCGGATGCGCAGGCGGGTGATGCGGTTCTCGCGCCGGGTCACCACCTGAAAGCGGAAGCCGTGAAAGCTGAAGGCCTGCCCTTCGGTCGGGATCATCTGCGCCTCGTGGATGACCAGCCCGGCAATGGTGTTGGCCTCGGTGTCGGGCAGGGCCCAGTCAAGCGCGCGGTTCAGGTCGCGGATGGTCATGGCCCCTTCCACCAGCCAGGCCCCGTTCTCATCGCGCACCAGCCCGGCATCGCGGGCCACCACGTCGAATTCGTCGGTGATCTCGCCGACGATCTCTTCCAGAATATCCTCCAGCGTGATGAGCCCCTGGATCGCGCCGTATTCATCGACCACGATGGCAAAATGCGTGCGCCGCTTCAGGAACTCGCGCATCTGTTCGTCCAGCGTCGTGGTGTCGGGGATGAAATAGGGCTTTTTCGACGCCTTCACGATGTCCAGCGCTGCCAGCGTCTCGCCCGTGCGGTTCAGCCGGTCCACCTCGCGCCAGAGGTCCTTGGCATGGATCACGCCGAGGATGTTTTCGGACTCGCCCTGATAGACCGGCAGCCGCGAAAAGGCCGAGGCCAGCACCTGCGCCACGATCTGCTCGGGTGGGGCGTCGGCGTCGATCATCTCGATGGCCGAGCGGTGGCGCATGATGGCATCCACCGTCCGGTCCGACAGGTCAAGCGCGCCCAAAAGCCGGTCGCGGTGTTCCTTTTCCATCCCCCCGCCCGAATGGCTGGCGGCGATGGCCTGCGTCAGATCCTCGCGCAGGGCCTCGGCGCGCTCGGCCTCGGTGGGGCGCAGGGGGGCGGGCAAAAGCGACAGAAGGCGGCGCATCGGGTCAGGGTTTCCGGGCAAGCGGGTGATGGGTCAGCACCAGATCGGTCAAATGCTCGTCCAGCACATGGGTGTAGATTTCGGTCGTGGCCACATCGGCATGACCCAGAAGCGTCTGGATCACCCGCAGATCGGCCCCGCCCGCCAGAAGATGGGTGGCAAAAGCGTGGCGCAGGGTATGGGGGGTCACCTTGGCCGGGTCAACCCCGGCCAGAACCGCGATGTCCTTGATCAACAGGTAGAAATGCTGCCGCGTCAGATGGCCGTCCGCGCCGGGCCCGGGAAAAAGCGCCCGAGAGGGCGGGCGACCCGCCTTGCGCGCGGCCTCTTGCTCGGCATCGCGCCGGGAAAGCCAGGTCGCAACCGCCGCCCGCGCCGGGGCCGAAAGCGGCACCATCCGCTCCTTGCCGCCCTTGCCGCGCACGAGAATCATCTTCGGATCGCCCCGCACCGCCGCCGCCGGCAGGCCGACCAGTTCCGATACCCGCATGCCGGTGGCATAAAGCAGTTCCACCAGCGCGGTGTTGCGCAGCTTTTCCCCCGGCGTCCGGCCCTTGGTGCGCGCCGCCTCCAGCAGCCGGTCCACTTCGTCATGGCTCAGCGTCCCCGGCAGGCGCTGGCTGGCGCCGGGGCCGCTGATCCGCAAGGCCGGATTGTCGGTCCGCCAGCCCTCGTCATGGGCAAAGCGGTAAAGCTGCCGGATCGCCGACAGCCGCCGGGCGCGGGTGGCCTTCGACAGGCCTTCGGCCTCGCAGGAAATCAGGTAATCCTCGACCGCCGCGCGGGGCAGGGTGGCCAGATCAAGGCCGCGATGCCCGGCCCAGGCGACAAAATCCTTCAGATCGCGGCCATAGGCCAAAAGCGTGTTGCGCGCGGCATTGGCCTCGGCCGCCTGCGCGTCCAGAAAGGTCGAGATCCAGCGCTGGGCCGCCGCCTGCCCGGTCTTTTCCGCCTTCCCTGTCATCCGCGCCGCTCCAGCAGCATCAGTTCCAGCGCCGTGCGCCGCGCGGTGTCTTCCAGCCCCAGCTTGCGCAGCAGCGCCAGCCCCTCGGTCAGCTTGGCCATCTCGCCATGCAGCCCGACCTCGATCCGCGCCATGGCCAGAAGCAGCGCCTCGCCGATTCGGTTCTGGTCGATCAGAAGATGCGCATCCTCTGACAGCACCACCTCGGAGCCGTTGAAGGCCGGGGCAATGGCGCGCGCCATGCTGTCGGGCGCGGCCAGCCCCTTGACCGCGCCTTGGGCGAGGCCGGCCAGAAAGAGGCCGCGCACATCCTGCGGGGCATGCGGGCTTTTGGACAGGCGTGCATAATCCGGCGAGAGAAGCCCCATCTCATAGGCCAGCCGCGCGGCATCGCCCGTCAGGTCCAGCCGCGCCAGTGCATCGGCGAAAAGCGTGGCAAAGGGCACCTCAAGCTCGGCATCGGCCATCCGCGCATAGGCCAGCGGCAGGCGCTGTTCGACCGCCGTCAGATCGCCCGCCTGCACGGCCGCCTCGAACCGCTGAAAGGCATCAACCCGGTCCCAGACCCCGCCCGAGGCCGCCGGATCGCGCTGGGTGAAGAGGCCCAAAAGCATGTTGGGCGTGATCGCGCCGGCCCGCGCCAGCCGTTCGGCGGCCTCAAGCTGCGCCTTCCACCCGGCGCGTTCCGACAGATCGGCATGGGCAAAGGCGAGGGGCAGCGTAGCCGTGGGCAAAGGCTCGCCGATGGCGTCGTAGATGCGCCACAGAAGCGGCGTCACCGGCTTGGGCGGTGGCAGATAGATTTCCTGATCGGCGAGATCGGGGTCGAGAAAGCGCGACAGAAGCGCGTCCTCCAGGGGCGTGATATTGCCCAGCGCCTGCGCCGTGCGTAACGTCAGGGCGGCCGCGGTCCAGTCGCCCGCGCGCGCCACGCAGAACACCCGGACCGGCAGGGTCGGCGCAAGGTCGGGCGCCTCGGCCAGGGCGGCGCAGGCGCGATCCTCGTCGCCGGTCAGAAGCGCCACGTCAAAGGCCCGGCGAAAAAGCTCGACCGACCGCAGCGGGCTTGCCGCATCCATCAGCGCCTGCGCCTGTTCCAGCGCCCCCATGGCCAGAAGCTTGTCCACCCGTGCCATCAGAAGCCGCCCCTCGGTGCCCGCATCGGCCGGCGGCAGCGCCTCGGCCAGCAGAAGCGTGACCAGAAGGCCCTGCAGCGCGGGCAATCCCACCGGATCGGCCCGCGTCAGCGCCGCCCCCACCTCGTCGGTCAGGCCAAGACCCCAAAGCGCATGGGGAAAGCCGGTCTGTGCCGGGGTCAAAAGCCCCACCGCATCGGGCGAGGGCCCGTCCAGCACCGAGACCGCCACATCCTTGGGCAGGGCCGCGCCCTTGACCGCCGGGGTCTCGTCATGCCGGGCAGGGGGCTGCGGTTGGGTCTGGGGCTGCGGCGGCACAACGCTGCGCTTTGGCGCCGGAACCGGCTGCGACAACCAGTCGATCGCCGACAGGGGCGATTCTGCCGCCGCATGCCCTGCCATTAGGGCGAAAAGCACCCCGACAAGGCCGCCATAGGGTCTGATCCCCTCAGCCGCCATTCAGCGTGACCGGCTGGCGGATTTCCTGCGGCGCGGGCGACAGATCGCCCAGATAGGCATAACCGGCAAGCCCCGCCACGGCCAGAAGGGCCAGCACCACCACCAGTTTCAAGATCCGCGCCATGCCTTGCCTGCCTTCCTGCTCTCCCGGTTCGCCCGGGACGTGTCCTTGCGGGATCGGAGAATCCGACACACCTGCCGCAAGAATATATATGGCATTCGCGCCGAGTTCACGCCATTCAGGGAAGAAAGTTGCCCATCGGCGGGCCATCGCAGGCCGGGCGGGGGCGCAAGACAGGGAGTATCCGGGTGCGGCTGAAGAAAACCGCCGTGATGGTCGGCATGATGGGGGCGGGCAAGACGGCGGTCGGCACGGCTGTCGCCCGCATTCTGGGGGTGCCCTTCCTTGATTCGGATGAGGAAATCGTCAAGGCGGCCGACCGAAGTATTGCGGAGATCTTCGAACGTGATGGCGAGGCCTTCTTTCGGGCCCGCGAGACCGAGGTCATCGCGCGGCTGCTGAAAGGGGCGCCTGCCATCCTGTCCACCGGCGGCGGGGCCTTTCTGTCGGAAACCAATCGCCAGCTGATCGCCGAACACGGGGTTTCGGTCTGGCTGAAGGCTGATCTTGATCTCTTGTGGCAGCGCGTGCGCTACAAGACGACACGGCCGCTGCTGCGCACCGCCAACCCGCGCGAAACGCTGCGCGGGCTTTACGAGGCGCGGCTGCCCTTTTACCAGATGGCCGACATCGTGGTGGCCTCGGCGCCCGACCTGTCGATCGAAGATATGGCGCGGCGGGTGATCGAGGCCATGGCAGGGCGGCCGGATGTTCTGGATGCGGGTCTGCCGGGAAAAAAGGACTGAGGGATGAGCATGGATGTGGTTCCGGTTGCACTGGGTGCGCGCAGTTACGAGGTGCGCATCGGCGCGGGGCTGATCGGGCGGGCGGGGGCCGAGATTGCCCCCCTGCTGCGCCGCCCGCGCGTGGCGGTCATCACCGATGACACGGTCGCCGCGCACCATCTCCTGACGCTGGCCGAGGGTCTGGAGGCCAATGGCGTCGCCATGACCGCGCTTTCCATTCCGCCCGGCGAAAGCTCGAAATGCTGGGAGCAGTTCGCCCGCTGCTCGGAATGGCTCTTGGAGCAGAAGGTGGAGCGGCGCGATATCGTGGTGGCCTTTGGCGGCGGTGTCGTCGGCGATCTGGTGGGATTTGCCGCCGCCACCTTGCGGCGGGGCGTGCGGTTCGTGCAGATCCCGACCACGCTTCTGGCGCAGGTGGACAGTTCGGTGGGCGGCAAGACCGGCATCAACACCACGCAGGGCAAAAACCTGATCGGGGCCTTTCATCAGCCCTCGCTGGTGCTGGCCGATATCGCGGTGCTGGATACGCTGCCTGCCCGCGATTTTCTGGCCGGCTATGGCGAGGTGGTGAAATACGGCCTCCTGGGCGATGCGGCCTTTTTCGACTGGCTTGAGGCGAATGGCCCGGCCATGGCGGCGGGCGATAAGGCGCTGCGTCAGCATGCCGTCCGCCGGTCGGTCGAAATGAAGGCCGGGATCGTTGAACGCGACGAGACCGAAGAGGGCGAACGCGCGCTTTTGAACCTTGGCCACACCTTCTGTCACGCGCTGGAAAAGGCCACCGGCTATTCCAGCCGCCTGCTGCATGGCGAGGGCGTGGCGATCGGCTGCGCGCTGGCCTTTGAGTTGAGCCAGCGGCTGGGACTGTGTTCGCAAGAGGCGCCCAGCCGGGTCAGGGCGCATCTGCGCGCCATGGGGATGAAAACCGACATCGCCGACATTCCCGGCGATCTGCCCGATGCGGCGGGGCTTCTGGCGCTGATGGGGCAGGACAAGAAGGTGATCGATGGCCGGTTGCGCTTCATTCTGGCCCGCGGCATCGGCGAGGCCTTTGTGGCCGAGGACGTGCCGGGCGATGTGGTCCTGGCGGTCCTGTCCGATGCCTTGCGGTCAAAAAGCTGAGGTGGCGCGTCAGGAGTCGCCCGCAACCCCTTGATTCAAGGGCGATAGGCAAAGAATGACCGGGCCGCGCGCGGCCGCTTGCGTCCCCCCGGTCGATCCGGCTAGGAAAGGCGCGAGGCCCTTTGATGCGAGAGACCAGACATGAGCGACGTAAACGACGCCTACAACGTGACCGCCGACGAGCTGCGCCAGTTCATCGAACGCTATGAACAGCTTGAGGCCGAGAAGAAAGACGTCACCGAACAGCAAAAAGAGCTGATGGCCGAGGCCAAGGGCCGTGGCTCTGACACCAAGGTGATGAAAAAGGTCGTCGCCCTGCGCAAGCGCAAACCCGACGACATTGCCGAGGAAGAGGCGGTGCTGGACATGTACAAGGCCGCGCTGGGCATGGCGTAAGGCCCCCGCGCGCAAAACCGCTGCGCGCGATCTCCCCGCGCCTCAGGGCGCGAGGAAGGTCAGGCCCTGCATGTGGGCAATGCGCGCCACATCCTCTTCGTAAAGCGCCGTGATCTCGGCCACCATCTCGGCCGTCCAGCCCGGCATGGCGATCTCTTGGTCGACACGCTCGGGCAGGGCGAACTTGTCAAGGAAAGCCGACACGATCTTGCGCCGCTGCATGACGGTCTGCGGCGGGTGGCTGGCGATATAGGCGTTCATCCGCGTCAGCCCCTCACCCGACATCAGGCTGGCCAGAAGGTCATCCTCGCCCTCGATCCGGGCGTCTTCGGGCAGGCCCGACACGGCGCGCAAGACCTCGGGCCAGATCAGCGGCGTATCCTCATCGCACCAGATGGTCAGCGGCACGCCGGGATTGGCCTCAAGGATGCGCTCGATCACCTCGGACCAATACATGTCGAAGGGATCGGCGCCGTTCAGGAAGTCGCGGTAGCTTTCCGGTTTCAGGCTGTCATGGAGCTGCGGCAGGAACGAGGCCGGGTTGCGGATGGCCAGATGGAATTCGGCCTCGATCTCGGGGAAGATCTGGCAAAAGGCCCGCACCCTTTCGCCCGCCGCCGGATAGAGCTTGTCCTTCAGCACATAATTCGGCAGCGACAGAAAGCTGTCCCAGGACAGGATAAGACGGCTGGCGCGGTCCTCCTCCATGATCTGTTCCAGAATCAGCGCCTGATCGGCCACGGCGGCCGGCTGACCCTTCAGCCGGGTGGCCGTCTCGCGCAAGAGCCGACGATACCGCTTTGGCCCCGGCACCACGATGTCATGCTGGGCCAGAAGATCGCGATTCTTCAGCAGGCAGCGCAACAACCGCTCGTCATCGGTGAAATGCGCGCCAAGGTGATAGACGATCCGCATAGGGTGCCTGAACTGCTTCTTGTTTTCGTTGCGGTGACTATAATCGGTTTTCTGGACAGCGAAACCGCTTTCGTCTAAGCCGGTCGCATGATGACCCAGCAAAACAGTCGGATTGGAAGGGGTGCGATCCTGCCCGATGGCTGGACGGTGGCCGCACTCGGGATCGTGGCGGTGGTTGGCGCGCCGCTTCTGGCGGTGGTCTGGATCGCCTTTCACCCGACCGAGAACATCTGGCCGCATCTAATGGCCACGGTTCTGCCGCGCTATTTCACCACCACGCTGCTGCTGATGGCCGGGGTCGGGACGCTGGCGGCGGCGATGGGCACGGGCGCGGCCTGGCTCGTGACGATGTATCGCTTTCCCGGGCGTGAGTGGCTCAAGCACGCGCTCTTGTTCCCGCTGGCGCTGCCCGCCTATGTCGGCGCCTATGCTCTTGTCGATTTTCTGGATTACTCTGGCCCGCTGCAAACCGCGATGCGGGCTGCCTTCGGCTGGCAGGATGCCCGCGCCGATTGGTTTCCCGAGATTCGCAGCAGCTGGGCAGCGGTTCTGGTGCTGTCGGCCGCGCTATATCCATATGTCTATCTGCTGACCCGTCAGGCGCTGCGCGAACAGTCGGGCGGGGTTTACGAGGTGGCGCGCGCGCTTGGCACCGGGGGCTGGGGGCTT
>JALQYS010000505.1 GCA_023254015.1 Paracoccaceae bacterium | reverse complement strand
CCTTCTTCCAACGGAACGATCCAGCGGTTGATTAGCGCCTGCGGGGGCTCGGCCTGACGACCAAGGTCGTCCACGATGAAAATCCCGCCAGAGGACTTCAACTGAAGCGGTGCCTGATAGGTGCGGGCCGTCGGGTTGTATTTCAGGTCGAGCATGTCCAGCGTCAATTCGCCCCCCGTCACCACCGAAGGCCGCTCGCAATAGACATAGCGGTTGTCGAAACGGTTGCCGGACCGGCGCAGCGAATTGGGGTCGTCGACGGATTCCTCGGCCTTGGAATGCACGAGCGGGTCGTAGACGGTGATGACCTGCCCCGCATATTCGATGGCGCGGGGGATGTAGATCTTGTCACCAAGGGCGGCGCGGATACCGTTCGAGATGCTGGATTTGCCGTTGCCGGGCGGGCCATACATCAGGATTGATCGACCAGACGTGACAGCAGGGCCAAGATTGTCGATCAGATCATGCGGCAGGATCAGATGGCCCATGCCCGCCATCAGTTCTGGCCGCGTCAGTTTCAGGTTGCGCACCGATTGGCGCTTCATCTGATCGGAATAAGCGCTCAGAGGCACCGGCAGCGCGCCATAATATTCAGACTGGCTCAGGGCATCCAGCGCGCGGGATTTGCCCGCATCAGTCAGTTGATACCCCATCTCGTTGCCCGAGGTGGCGTGCAGGGTGCCCGTCGCCTCCAAAAGGCGCTGGCTGCGCGCCAGATCGACCAGTTCCTGCGTCAAGGGCACCGGCAGGGCGATGGTGCGCGAGATTTCGGTGACCAGATCAAGGTTCATCCGGAACATGGTTTTCAGCAGGATGTCGCGCATCATCACCAGCGACAGCCCGGTATCGGCCAGCGCCTTGGGTTGGGGCGGGGCCTGAACGCCGCTGGGTGGTGGGGATGCTTGCATGTTCATGGGCAGACCTCGTGCAACGATTCCCCGGGCACCACCGGGGATTGTTGACAACAGGCCTTAGAAAAGCGGCAGGAGTGCGGCCAAAAGGTAGAAGATCAATGTTCCCGACAGGGCCAGCCCCATGGGAAAATCCTTGTGGGTCCAGCTTTGCCAGTCGGCGGTCGCGGCGCGGAAGGCGGGGATGCGGCCTGCCAGACGGTGGCTGGCAAAGGCGGCCAAGAGGCAGGCGGCGAACAGGCCCAGCACAAAGCGCAGGTCGGCCCCGACAAAGAAGGGCGCCATGGCAGCGGCGAATTTTGCGTCGCCCGCGCCGAAAAGCCCGGCGGCATTGCCAAGGAAACCAGCCACCAGCACGATGGCCCCCAGCGCCAGCGCCCAAAGAAAGGCCATTGGCAGCAGCAGTTGCAGCAGCATCAGCGCCAGACCGGCCAGAACAAATCCGGCCAGCAGCGCCAGAACCGCCTTGTTCGGGATTTTCATCGACTTCATGTCGGACCAGGCCACCCAGATGCCAATGGGGAGCGCAGGGATAAGCAGCAAAAGGGCTGCAAGCGGGGGAAGGGCGATCACGTCAGCTTTCCAGGGCGTCAAGGCTGCGGACGGCAGCTTCGAAATGCTGCGGGTGGGTGTCGATGGCGTTCTGCAACAACCCCTTGCCGACATTGATGTCGCCTTGTTTGACCGCCGTCAGGCCAAGCGTATAGAGCAGCTCTGCCCGCTCGGTCTGGGACATCTCGATCACCGGCATGTCATATTTGCGCTGGGCGCCGCGGGCCATGACAAGGTTGTTCTTGGCGGTGAACAGCGTGGGGTCAAAGGTCAGGGCTTGGGTGAACAGCTTTTCCGCCGCGCCATATTCCTTGCGCGAAAGCTTCGAGAAACCCCAGTTGTTCAGCACGCCGGCCGGTTTTGTCGTCAAACCTGCGGCAATTTCGTAGAAACTGTCAGCCTTCTTCCAGTTCTTCTTGCTGTCGGCCACCATCGCCTCAAGGCGGTAGCGCTCGTAGGTTTCATGCGTTGGGGGGATCTTGTTCAGCTCGGCCTCGGCGCGCGTCCAGTCGTTGGCGCGAATCAGCGCATCTGCCAGCGACACCCGGTCATCCAGCGAGGCCTCGGGGTGGGCCACCACCTGATCCCAGGCAGAGACGCCCTGCGCCGTCTGGCCTGCGCGGATCAGCGATTTGGCATAGCCGCGTTTCAGATCCAGCCGGTCGGGGTTTTCGGCGCTGGCCTTTTGAAAATAGGCAACGGCCTCGTTCGGGTCGCCCACGGTCAGCATGATGTCCGACAGGTTCGACTCGTCGATCACGTTCACCGACTTGATCGCGCGCTGAACTTCGGCGTTGGAGCGCGGCTGATTGCACGCCGCAAGGCCAAGGCTGCCCAGAAGGGCAACCGACAGGAAAACCGGGTGGCGCATTTTGCGTCCTTCTTGACTGCTCGTCGTCTTGGTCGTCCGGTCCGGTTCCGCCTAAAGCTGCGTCAAAAGCACATACGCGCCCGTTCCGCGCCGCATCAGGTTGTATTTCGGCTCTTCCGGGCCGCCTTCCGGTTTGGAATATACCGTGCTTTCGCTGCGCGCGATAGCCAGTTTCAAATTCTCGCGGATCGAGTCCGTTTGGCCACTGTCTAGGGCAAAGGCCTGCTGGAACACCACCCGCGCCTCGCCGACCTTGCCGCGTTCCATCAGCACGACGCCCAGATTGTTCTGGGCCGGCACAAAGCTGGGGTCCAGTTCCACCGCGCGGCGCAAGAGCTGTTCGGCCTGACCCAGGCGATCCAGCTTCAGGTTGGCCGATCCCAGCGCCGACAAGACATCGACATTGATCCCGGTTTCGGCGGCGGCGCGCAAATAGGCCTTGAGCGCAAGGTCATATTCGCCCGCGGCCATCAGCCGGTGACCCACCAGAAGCCCATCCACCCCCTTTTCGCGGGCATCGGCGGGCGGCGGGCGGTTGGCGTCTTGCGAAAATCCAAGGCCGCCCGATCCACAGGCGGCCAGGAACAGCAGAAGGGCAAGGGCCGGAAGTCGTCGCACGCGGCAGACCTTTTCGTTACTGGCCAGCCCCCATCGAAAGGGTCGTGGCGATACCATGAACCGAGGGCCCGATCAGGATGATCATCAGGGGCGGAACGGTGAACATCATTGTGCCCAGCGTCAGCTTGGTCGGCAAGGTGTTTGCCTTTTCTTCGGCGCGCATCACGCGTTTGTCGCGCATTTCGTTGGAATAGACCCGAAGCGCCTCGGCGATCGAGGTGCCGAAGGTGGCCGATTGCACCAGCGTGGTGACGAAAGACGACACATCGGGGATGCCCACACGTTCGGACATGTCTTTCAGCACCTGCACCCGCTCCTTGCCGGCCTTGACCTCATGCGCGACCATCTCGAATTCGTCCGCCAGCGCCGGATAGCCCGCCCGGCTTTCCTTGGCCACCCGGTTGATCGACTGGTCCAGCGACTGACCGGCCTCGACGCAGACCAGCATCATGTCCAGCGCATCAGGAAAGCCCGAGATGATTTCCTGCTGACGCGATTGCAGGCGGCGCTGGACCCAGTATTGCGGCAGATAATAGCCCGCCGCGCCCGGAATGATGGTCGACAGCACCAGAAACTGCGTCGAAACTTCCTGTTTCGACTGCATCAGCATCGCATACATTACGCCAAAGGCCAGAAACCCCAGACCCAGCGCGAACTGGGCAAAGTGGAACATGCGCACGGCGTTCTTGGCGCGATAGCCCGCGCGCAAGAGTTTCATGCGCGAGGCCGACATCTGCTCGGCATCCTGCGGTTCCAGGAAATGGGCGAATTTTTCCAGCTTGTCGACCTTGCCCGCCCGGCGCAGATCGGCGCTGTCGTCCTTGCGGGGCGACTTGGCGGCCTGCGCCTGTGCCTTCAGCTTGGCAAATCCGTCGGTTTCCTTTTTCAGCATCGCGGGCAGGGCGATCAGCACCAGCACGACGCCAAGGAACCCCAGCGCCAGCAAGGGCCCCAGCGGCCCCAGCGCCTCGGTCAGCATCTGGTTGACGGTGTTCAGCATGTTCGTGCCCTAGACCTTGATATTGACCATGATCTTCATGAAGATCACGTTGATGATAAGAAAGACCGCCACCACCAGCGCGGCCGGGATGAAGGCTGCGGTTTCCTTCACGTCGTCGTAATAATTCGGCTGAATGACGTTGATCATGATCAGCGCCCCGATCGGGAAGGCCGACAGGAACATGCCTGACCATTTTGCCTCGGCCGTGATCGCCTTGACCCGGCGGAACAGCTTGAACCGTGCGCGGATCACCTTGGCCAGACCTTCCAGGATCTCGGCCAGGTTGCCGCCAGACTGCTGCTGGATGGCCACAGCCACCGCCAGAAAGCGCAGGTCCTGGCTGTCCATCCGTTCGGCAAAGGCCTTCAGGCTTTCGGCAACATCGCGGCCATAGGCGGCCTCGTCTGCGATCAGCCCGAACTCCGATCCCAGCGGGTCGGGGATTTCCTTCGACACGATGCCGATGGCCGAGGAAAACGGATGGCCCACCCGCAAGGATCGCACCATCAGCTCCACCGCGTCGGGCAGTTGCTCTTCCAAAAGCGCCATGCGCTTTTTCGCCTTGTTGTTCACCCAGACATAGACCCCGCCCACACCCATGGCGATGGCGACCAGAATCCGCACCGGCGTGCCCGCCTCGGTTCCGATGGTCAGGGCGAAATAGGAAAACACCGTCAGCACCCCCATGATCAGGATCAGCTGTTTCGGCGAAAAGGCGATGTTGGCCTTTTGGGCCTTGGTGGCCAGGATCGAATAAAGCGGGATCCCGCGCGAGGACATGTGCTGCGACATCTCCTTGCGGAGTTGTTCCAGCACCTCTTCCCGGTTGTTGTTCTTTTCCAGAAGCGCAAGACGTCGCGACATCCGGCTGCTCAGGCTGATCGACTTGCCGAAAACCGTCAGATAGACGCCTTCGACCAGCGCCACCACGGCGACGAAAATCAGGATATAGATCAGCGGCGCGGCTGAAATCTGCATAGGCCAGCCCCCTTAGATGATCGGTTCATAGATCGACGCCGGCAGGTCATAGCCCCACTGGCGGAAACGGTCGGAATAATGGCTGCGCACGCCGGTGGCGTTGAAGCGACCGATGATCTTGCCGTTAGGTTCGACGCCGAGGCGCTCATAGCGGAACACCTCCTGCATCGAAATGACCTCGCCCTCCATGCCGGTGATCTCGGTGATCGACACCATCCGGCGCGAGCCATCCTGCAAACGGCTGGCCTGCACGATCAGGTTGACGGCGCTGGCGATCTGGGCGCGCACGGCCTTCAAGGGCATTTCGATCCCGGCCATGGCGACCATGTTTTCCAGACGGCTGATCCCGTCGCGGGCGTTGTTGGCGTGGATCGTGGTCATCGAGCCGTCGTGGCCGGTGTTCATGGCCTGCAGCATGTCGATGACTTCCTCACCCCGGGTTTCGCCGACGATGATCCGGTCAGGACGCATCCGCAGGGCGTTCCTCAGACAGTCGCGCTGGGTCACAGCGCCCTTGCCTTCCACGTTTGGCGGGCGGCTCTCCATCCGGCCCACGTGCACCTGTTGCAGTTGCAATTCGGCCGTGTCCTCGATGGTCAGCACGCGCTCCTTGTTGTCGATGAAGGATGACAGCGCGTTCAGCGTCGTGGTTTTCCCCGACCCCGTGCCGCCTGACACGATGATGTTCAGCCGGGTGGACACGGCGGCCTGCAGATAAAGCGCCATCTCCTCGGTAAAGGCGCCAAAGCGCACAAGGTCTTGAATCCCCAGCTTTTCCTTCTTGAACTTTCGGATGGAAACAAGGCTTCCGTCCACCGCAACCGGCGGCACCATGCAGTTGAAGCGCGACCCGTCCGCCAGACGGGCGTCGCAATAGGGGTTCGATTCGTCGACCCGGCGGCCCACGGCGGACACGATCTTGTCGATGATCCGCAGAAGGTGGCGTTCGTCCTTGAAGGTGATGTCGGTCAGTTCCAGCTTGCCCGCGCGTTCCACAAAGATGCGCTGGGGGCCGTTCACCAGAATATCGTTGACGGTTTCATCCTTGAGCAGGGGCTCCAGCGGGCCAAGGCCCATGACCTCGTCATAAAGCTCCTGAAACAGCACACCGCGGTCATCCTTAGGCAGGACCACAGCCATCTCGTCCAGGGCTTCGCCCCCGATGGCGGCGATTTCCTGTTTCAGGCTGGCTTCCGAGGCATGTTCCAGCGCCGCAAGGTTCAGGTTTTCCAAAAGCCGCTTGTGCAGCTCGACCTTCAGCTCCTGCAGCCGCTCCTTGCGCTTTTTCTCCTTGTCGGCCGCCACCGCCTCGGCCGGAGGGCGCGGGGCCGGCCCCGAGGGCAGCGGACGGGCGGCAAGGGCGGCCTGCGCGGCCGTGGCCGGGGCGGGACGGCTGGCCGCCGGCGTTGCGGCCGCCGCGCCCGCGGTCGGGCGTGCGGCAGGTGCGTCGGGCTTCTTGAAACGTGCAAACATGTTGTCCCCCAGACTTCCCAAGCGTCAGCTCTTGCCGGACTCGGCGGCCTTGTTCAGTTCGACCAGCGACTTGGCAAGTTTCGCGATCTCTTTGCGCAGCGGGTTCTTCCCGGCGTTTTCCTGCAGCGGCAGGCCATGGTCATTGGCCTGCGTGACCTGCGCGCCGCCATCGGGCAGTTGCACCTCCAGCGAGATATCCAGGCTTTCAGCCATGCGCTTGACCCGGCTTTTTGCCGAAAGATCGGTGAACTTGGGCGCGCGGTTCAGTACGAAGCGCAGCTTTTCATGCGGCAGCCCCTCGGCCTTGAGCGCGCGCAGCATCCGCAGCACATTCTGCGCCGAACGCAGATCCAGCTCGATCAGCGCGAAATAGACATGGGCGGCGTTCAGAACGGTTTCGGTCCAGGCCACGATGGTTTTCGGCATGTCGATGATGACAAAGTCGAAATTCGCCCGCGCCATGTCCAGCAGGCGGCCGATCTCGTCAGGGCCCAGAATGTCCAGCGGCAGCATGTCTGAGGGCGCGGTCAGCACATGCAGCTTGTCGTTGAAGGTCAGCATCGCCTGCAGCATCGTGTCGCTGTCGGCATTGGCGAGGTCGGAAAGAAAGTCGTAGACGGTTTCCTTGCGCGGCAGGTCCAGATAGGTCGCGGCCGAGCCATACTGGAAATCGAGGTCGATCAGGCAGACCCGCGGCGCATCGGTCTTTGACCCGGTTGCCAGTTCCCAGGCGAGGTTGGCCGCAAAGGTCGAGGCGCCGCAGCCCCCGGCCAGACCATGCACAGGCAGGATCACCGCGTCGCGGTCGCCCTTGGCCTTGAAGGTGGGGTGGGGTTCGGGATCGGCGTCTTGCGGCGCGGCGCTGGCAGGTTCCGGCTCGGGCTGCTTCGGGGCGCGGGTAATCGCCTCGTGCAGGGCGCCTTCGGGCAGGGGGTAGGGCACAAAGTCATCCGCCCCCAGACGCAGCAGCTGATGCAGGGCAATCGGGCTGACCTGATCGGCAATCAGGATCACCTTGATCGACTTTTCCTTTGCCGTGCGGATAATGTCGCCGATCCGCGCCAGATCGGTCTCATCATCGCTGTCGACGGCAAGTGCGACGAATTGCAGCAGCGCCGATTCGGGTTGGCCCAGAAAGATCAGGGCATCCTCAAAGCCGAGATCCCCCCAGTTCTCTCCCAGTTCCTGCTCCATGTCGTCGATCAGAAGGTCGAAGTTCTGCACATCCCGAGAGATGGTGCAGGCCAGGATCGGCGCGGGATCCGGTTGCAGGTTTGCGACAGTCGACATCTCTTCAGTCCTTCCAAAGACGACACAGCGGCCCGTTCTGGCCGCGAGCCCGAGGGGCGACTCAGCGGAGAGACGCACTTCGGGCCTTTATCTGGAAGAAATTTGCCGGGGGAGTTGGGCGAGATTGGGGCCAAAAAAGCGTCAATCTGCGATTTTTGGCGACGTGCTGCCGGGGTTGGGAAACGAAACCGGGCAAGGCAAGGGCCCGCCAGATGTGGCGGGCGCTGGCCGAAGGTCAGTTGTTCGACGCGGGGTCGACCTGGGTGACAAGCGTCGTGTTGCGCGGGTGGGGCCGTTCGGCAAGGCTGTTGGCCGACGCCCTGTTGACATAGGTCCGCCAGACGATCTCGGCATATTTGCCGTTCAGCACCGCCGGGTTGCCCTTCACGAATCCCGTGACCTCGGTCACGGTGCGGCGATTGCGTTCTTCGGGGCCAGGGGTGGCGATCAGGGGCCGGGTCTTGCCATAGGAGACCACCGCCTCAAGCCGGGCCGTGCCGATGCCTTGGGCCGACAGATAGGCCACCGCCGCCTTGGCCCGGCGCAGGCCAAGCGCCTTGTTATAGGCGTCAGAGCCCACCAGATCGGTATGGCCATATACGCGGAAGCGCACCTCGGGGAATTGGCGGATGAAGTTGGCCTGCTGGTTGAGCGTGGCCTTGGCCTCATCCGTCAGCTGCGAGGAGTTGAAGGCAAAGGTGATGGTCGTGGGCACTTCCTGGGCAAAGCGGTTGCCAAGGGCCATGGTGGCATCCCATTCGCCCATCATCACCTTTGTGTTCTGCATGGTGGCGTTGCCAAAGCCGCCTTCGTCCACCTCATATCCTGCTTCGCGGGTGACAAAGCCGGGGTCGGTGCAGGCAGACAGGGCAGACAAGGCGATCACGGCCAAACTGGCCAGCAAGGGGGTCTTGGCGCGCATCGCGGTCACTCCATCACATAGCCATAGGAGCCGGTAAAGTCTTGCCGGGCCACTTCGCCCGCTGCGCCCTTTTGCTTGCCCGCCACATCGCCGAACAGGAACAGCTCCTTCTCGGTCGGCAGGCGCACCCGATCGGTGGGAAGCGCCAGCGCCTCGCCCCGGGTGGGGGTGACAAGATGGGGGGTGACGATGATCACCAGTTCGGACTGCGCGCGTTGATATTCGGCCGACCGGAACAGCGCCCCGATGATCGGAATGTCGCCCAGCCATGGCACCTGACCGTTCAGGTCGCGGAAGTCATCCTGCAACAGCCCGGCGATGGCAAAGCTTTCACCGTCACGCATCTCGACCGTGGTCGAGGTTTCGCGCCGCTTGAAGGCGTTGATCGAAAACCCCTCGGTCTGCAGCGTGGTGGTCGTGTCAATCGAGGACACGGCGGCGTTGATCGTCAGGTTGACGACATCCCCATCCACCACGACCGGGGTGAAGTTCAGCTCAACCCCGAAAGGTTTGTACTCAACCCGCACGGACCCGTCGCCCGAGGCGACCGGAATCGGATACTCGCCACCGGCAAGGAACTTGGCCTCTTGCCCGGAAAGGGCGGTCAGGTTCGGTTCGGCCAGCGTCCGCACCACGCCCTTGGACTCCAGCGCCTCGAGCAGCACCGCAAATTCCAGCGCGCCTGCCGAAAAACCAAGACCAAGCCGGCCCTCGGCCTCGTTCGAGGAATTCACCATGCCGTTGGTCAGCATGCTGCTCAGCTTTGTGCCGTCGGCAAGCTGCCCCGAGCCCCCCGCCACGCCTACGGTATTGCCGCCCATCACCCCCAGCGAGGCCGACAGGCTTTTCGACACCGACCGCTGCATCTCGGCAAAGCGCACCTTCAGCATGACCTGCTGGGTGCCGCCGACGCTCATCAGGTTCGAGACGCGCTCGGGCGCATAGCGGTTGGCCAGATCCATCGCCCGGTCCAGCTTGGCGGCTGACGACACCGTGCCCGACAGCACGATCCCGTCATTGGCGGTGCGCACCTCGATGGTTTCGCCCGGCAGGATCTGCTGCAGACGCTCCTTGAATTCGGCGATGTCGGGGGTGACATGCACCTCGACGTTCGAGATCAACTTGCCCTCGGGCGACAGAAGCGTCAGCGTCGTGCGGCCCGGCGTCTTTCCCAGCACATAGATCGACTTGTCCGACAGGGTCGAGATGTCGGCAATGCCCGGATTGGCGATCGACAGTTCGGCAAAGGGCGTGTCGCTTTCCACCACCACCGCGCGGTTCATCGGCACGTTCAGCGGTGCGCTTTCCGAGCCTTTCAGAACCTGCAGCGTCTGCGCCGCACCCGTGGAAACGGCCGCGGTCGTCAGCAACAGGCCCAGCATGCCGGCCCTCAGGATGCCTTGCAGTCTCATGTGACCTGCCCTTTCGATCACGCCTCTGTCGGGTCTTTTGGTGCCCGTTCGATATCCAAGGATGCCCGTTTTCTCTTTTGTATGCAAGAATCAACCGCTTATGCAGGGTTTCTTATGTGGATAACTTGCAACAACCTACCATGGGTGGAAAAGATGGCGGGCGCGACCCCCATGGAAGGTATCGCGCCCCGAATTATTGCCGGTTTCAGTTGGTGCAGGGGATCGGAATTTCCACCACATCGGCGCCTTTCCGCGTGCGGATGGTGCAAACCTGTTCGGCCGGTGCGGCGACCGGTGCGGCGGCTTCGGTGATGCCCAGCATCGATCCGGTGTCCACCTCGACCTTGCCCACCTCGGTGTCATCGCCCACGCCAACCAGCGACATGACCAGTTGTCCCGTGGCCTGAGCCTGGGCCAGACGGGCCACCTCTTCGGGGGTGGCGGCAACCGTCATCGTGCGGTTCTGGATCGCGCCATCCGAGGTGGCGGACTTGCCGTTGCGATCAACGGCGATGATCTTCATGTTGCTTTCGATCATGCGGGTGATTTCCCCGCCCGAAGTCTCGGTCGCACCGGTCCAGTAGATGTCGACGCTTTGGCCCGGCTGTAGGTAATCGGCCGCCTCGACCTTGATCGAAAAGGCGCGCATGCCCTTTTCCAGCTCGCCCGTCAGCCCGGCCTGTTCGCCCGGTTCGGTGACCTTGACCGCAAGGATCGGCTCGAACTTTTCCATCTGGCGCAACACATAGCGCGGCTCGGGATTGTCTTCGGGAAACAGGATCGCGATGTCGCCAAAGGTGTTTTCGGGCAGGGTGTTCTTGGGCAGATAGCTTTTCTGCACATCGTCGCGGGTCAGGGGCTCGCCATAGTTGACGGGCTTTTTCACCACATAAACCTCGACAAGGCCGCCGGTTTCAGCCTTGAGCGCCAGTTCGCGCTGCAGGGCGGTTTCGGTTTTCGAGATATAGCCCTTGGCCATGTAGACCGCAGCCCCGGCAAGGCCGACGCCCGCCACAAGAACCAGTCCGAACACTGCGCGCATGATTTACCCCCTGGGTTTGGGCCGGGTTGCGGCCCCGTTCACATTCAGTTGCTGCCATAGCCCACGGCGCGGGTCTCGATGTCGTCCGCGATCCGCTGGGTCGAGCTTTCGGTCGAAAACGCCACGGGCATCAGCACCACCATACCCAGCCCGATGACTGCGGCCGACAGCACCACCCAGTCGACGGTGATGGCGCCGTCGTCGTTATGGAAAAAGCCCAGAATCCGCCGCATTCGTCCCTCTCCACATCTCAGGCGCTGACCATGGCGCATCCTTGCCATTCGGTCTTACCCCGTGTTTGTGGCCGAAACCGGAACGATCCCGTGTCCCAATTGCGGCTTGTGCAGAAAATGGAACAGGCCGCGCGGAGAGCGCGGCCTGTCTGATCGGAAGTTCCGATCGGATTACTGGTTTTCGTAACCGGCAGCGCGGCCTTCCAGGTCCGACACGATGGCCGAGCCGAGGCCTTCGATCCCGCCGCCAACGGTGGTCATCACGACCATGCCCAGGCCGACGATGGCTGCGGTCAGCACGACCCAGTCAACGGTCACGGCGCCGGATTCGTCGTTCTTGAAGGATTTGAAGATGTTGAGCAGTTTCATGGCGTGGCCCCTTTCATGGGTGTTGCAGTGATCGGCTGACGGGCCTTGGTGCCGGCCTCTGTTCCGGGCTGTCCGTCAAGCTTGCAGCCATATGGCACTTGGATTCGGGCGTGATTGCGGCGCGATGGCGGAGATTTCGCGAAAATTGCAAAAATTCTCAGGCTCTTTCTTTCCGGTTGCGAAACAATCCTGCGCCAGGCCTTGAAATGTTCGGGGCCGCATCCGGATAGGGATGCGGCCCCGACTGATCGCCGTATCAGATCAGATTACTGGTTTTCGTAACCGGCAGCGCGGCCTTCCAGGTCCGACACGATGGCCGAGCCGAGGCCTTCGATCCCGCCGCCGACGGTGGTCATCACCACCATGCCCAGGCCGACGATGGCCGCGGTCAGCACGACCCAGTCAACGGTCACGGCGCCGGATTCGTCGTTCTTGAAGGATTTGAAGATGTTGAGCAGTTTCATGGCAGGTGCCCTTTCCCAAGGTTGCAAGGTTTCAGATCAACCGGGCCGTTCCCTGTGGCCTCTGTTCCGACAGCGCCCCGATGACAAGGACATGAAGCCTGCAGAACGTGGCAAAGGCGCGGAAGGGACGGGGCGTTTTCTGGGTTTTGGTGAATTTCAGGTTAATACCCTGAAAAGATGTAATAAATTGTTCTGATCTGGCCCGGATAGGCGGCTTCACGGCGCAGAAGTCGCACAATTCTGGCGGGAATGCCTTTTTCTGATGTCGATTTGGGTGGTGACTTTGGCCGAAATCTGAGAACATGCCTGCAATCAAGATCAGGCAGGCATCGCAAAGATGCATCGGGTAGCGGGTAGGTTTCTGGTGGCAATCCTTTGCGCCGCACCCTTGGGCGCGGGGGCCGAAGTCGTGCCGGCTGCGCGGGATTTCACCTTCAAACGCATTTCCGTGGCCGACACCAAGCCGGGCAAGCGGATCACCGTTCAGATCGATCCCGAAGAACAGGCCCGGCTGCTGGCCATGGCGCCCAAGGTCGAGCCGCCCGCGAAACCCGGGGCCGAAAGCGCATCGCTGGCACCCAGCGCCCCGGTCAAGGGCACGCAATACGACTGGTTCTGGGAAACCGTGCCGACCGCGCGGGATCAGGTCTCGGGCCGGTTCCCGCTGGCGCTGGCGACCCTGTCGCAGGGGCCAGCTGGCGCGCAGGTGACGGCGCCGCGCCTGCAGCACATGCAGCAGATCGCCAATACCTATGGGGTCGAGATATTGAAGGCCACGATCGGCACCGAAGTGTCGCCTGCGCTGGTTCTGGCGGTGATCGGCATCGAAAGCGGCGGGCGGCATGAGGCGGTTTCCAGCGCGGGCGCGACCGGTCTGATGCAGCTGATCCCGGCCACGGCCACGCGCTTTGGCGTCAGGGATGCGAAAGACCCTGTGCAGAACATCAAGGGCGGGGTGGCCTATCTGGACTGGCTGATGAAGCGGTTTGACCGCGATCCGCTGATGGTGCTGGCCGCCTATAATGCGGGCGAGGGCGCGGTGGAGGCCAACAAGGGCGTGCCGCCCTATGCCGAGACGCGCGATTATGTGCCGAAGGTGCTGGCGGCGTGGCAGGTGGCGCAAGGGTTGTGCCAAAGCCCGCCCGAGCTGGTCACCGATCCTTGCGTGTTCAAGGTCATCGCCTCGGGCGGATGAGGCAAAGGGGGGCGTCTGCCCTCCTCGGCGCAAGGCGCCTCACCCCCTGAGGATATTTGGGCACAGAGGATGAGGCAGGCCGCAATGAGGCCTTTCGGGTAGGGACAGGAGGTCAGTTGACCAGGGTGGCCTCGGTCGCCGCGCGCAGCTCGGCCTCGGTCACGCCATCGGCGAGTTCGACGATCTTCAGCCCGCCGGGAACCACATCCAGCACACCCAGATTGGTGATGATGCGGTTGACCACGCCCTTGCCGGTGAGCGGCAGGGTGCAGGCCTTCAGCACCTTCGATTCGCCGTGTTTGGAGGTGTGGTCCATCACGACGACCACGCGGCCGACACCGGCCACGAGGTCCATCGCGCCGCCCATGCCGTTGACCAGTTTGCCCGGGATCATCCAGTTCGCGAGGTCACCGTTTTCGGCCACTTCCATGGCGCCAAGGATGGCCATGGCAATCTTGCCGCCGCGGATCATGGCAAAGGACTGCGCAGAATCGAAATAGGCGGTTTGCGGCAGTTCGGTGATGGTCTGTTTGCCGGCGTTGATGAGATCGGGGTCTTCCTCGCCCTCATAGGGGAAGGGGCCCATGCCCAGCATGCCGTTTTCCGATTGCAGCGTCACCGAGACGCCTTCGGGGATGTAGTTGGCAACAAGCGTCGGGATGCCGATGCCGAGGTTCACATACCAGCCATCCTGCAGCTCTTTCGCGGCCCGTGCGGCGATCTGATTGCGGTCCCAAGCCATTCTCAAGCCTCCTTCTTGGTGTTCGCCGCGCTGGCGTCAGAACCGGTTCCCACTTCTGACTGCGCGGCTTCACGCTTGCGGGTGGTGCGGTTTTCGATGCGCTTTTCGTGTTCGCCTTGGATCAGGCGATGCACATAGATGCCGGGCAGGTGGATGCTGTCGGGGTCAAGGCTGCCCAGCGGCACGATTTCTTCCACTTCGACAACGCAAATCTTGCCGGC
>JALQYS010000358.1 GCA_023254015.1 Paracoccaceae bacterium | reverse complement strand
TGATCACCATCGCGCTGCCGCGCGTTCGTGACTTCCGCGGCGTGAAGGGCAATGCTTTCGACGGCCGTGGCAACTATGCCATGGGTCTGAAAGAGCACATCGTCTTCCCGGAAATCAACTTCGACAAAGTCGACGAAGTCTGGGGTATGGATATTGTGATCGCCACCACCGCGAAAACCGACGCGGAAGCGAAGGCACTGTTGAAGCAATTCAACATGCCCTTCACGTCCTGATCGCGCGAGGAACCTGACAATGGCAAAAAAATCCATGGTGAACCGCGAAGTGAAGCGGGCCGCTCTTGTGAAGCAACATGCTGCCAAGCGTGCCGCTCTCAAAGTGGTGATCAACGACCAGTCCAAGCCGGTTGAAGAGCGTTTCAAGGCGACTCTGAAGCTTGCTGCACTGCCCCGCAACTCGTCCGCGACCCGGCTGCACAACCGCTGCCAGCTCACCGGCCGTCCGCATGCGTTCTATCGCAAACTGAAACTCTCGCGCATCATGCTGCGGGAACTGGCCTCGTTCGGTCAGATCCCCGGCATGGTCAAGTCGAGCTGGTAAGGAGATCGCGACATGTCGATGAATGATCCTATCGGCGATATGATGACCCGTATCCGCAACAGCCAGCTGCGCGGCAAGTCCATCGTGACGACCCCCGCTTCGACCCTGCGCGCCCGTGTTCTGGACGTGCTGCTGTCGGAAGGCTACATCCGCGGTTATGAAAAGAAAGCCACGGCCAACGGCCAGGGCGAATTCGAAATCAGCCTGAAGTACTACGAAGGCACTCCGGTGATCCGCGAACTGAAGCGCGTGTCCAAGCCGGGCCGTCGTGTGTATATGGGCGTGAAAGACCTGCCTTCGGTCCGCAATGGCCTGGGCGTGTCGATCGTCTCCACGCCGAAGGGCGTCATGTCGGATGCGAATGCACGGGCGGCCAATGTTGGCGGCGAAGTGCTTTGCACCGTGTTCTAAGGAGGGTTTGATGTCTCGTATCGGCAAGAAACCCGTCGCCCTTGTCAAAGGCGTCTCGGCCACCATCTCGGGCCAGACCGTCGAAGTCAAAGGCCCGAAGGGCACCCGCAGCTTCACCGCTGGCGACAACGTCACCGTCTCGATGGAAAATGACACCATCAAGGTGACGCCCCGTGGCACCTCGAAGATCGCGCGTCAGCAGTGGGGCATGACCCGCTCGATGATCGAAAATCTGGTGACCGGCGTCAGCACCGGCTTCAAGAAGGAAATGGAAATTCAGGGCGTCGGTTATCGCGCGGCGATGAACGGCAACGTCCTGAAGCTGTCAGTAGGCTACAGCCACGAAGTGAACTTCGAGGCGCCCAAGGGCATCACCGTGACCACCCCGAAGCAGACCGAAATCGTTGTGGAAGGCATCGACCAGCAGCTTGTTGGTCAGGTCGCCGCGAACATCCGCGAGTGGAAGAAGCCCGAGCCCTATAAAGGCAAGGGGATCCGCTACAAGGATGAGTTCGTCTTCCGCAAGGAAGGCAAGAAGAAGTAAGGACCGCAACCATGGCGAACACCAAGAGAGAGCTGTTCCTCAAGCGCCGCCTGCGCGTCCGGAACAAACTGAAAGCGATGGCCAATGGCCGTCTGCGCCTGTCCGTCCACCGCTCGTCGAAGAACATCAGCGCCCAGCTGATCGACGACGTGAAGGGCGTCACCGTTGCCGCTGCCTCGACCCTCGAAAAGGATCTGGGTTTTGTCGGCAAGAACAACCTGGAAGCGGCGGCGAAGGTGGGCTCCACCATCGCCGAGCGCGCCAAGAAGGCCGGCATCGAAGAGTGCTACTTCGACCGCGGCGGTTTCCTCTTTCACGGCAAGATCAAGGCTTTGGCCGATGCTGCCCGTGAAGGTGGCCTGAAGTTCTGATCCCGGCGGGCGGCATCCGTGCCGCCCCGATGATCCGGGGGTGTCCTTTGGGGCACCCACCAGGATT
>JALQYS010000355.1 GCA_023254015.1 Paracoccaceae bacterium | reverse complement strand
GCTTTTCGAAACCTTCCGCCGCAGCGTCGGCCCGGCAGAAACCGGGGCGGCGGTGGTGGTGTAACGCCAGACCGCACGCCCTGCCCCGGCCTTCGCCTCCGGCGGGAGTATTTGAAGAAGGGCAATTGGCAAAAGCCGCCCTCAGGCTTTTGCCCTTCGCCAAATACTCCCGCCGGAGGCAACACCCTGTTCGCCCGCGATCCGGGCACAGAACTGGAGCCTGATGATGACCCCCGCTGAACAATCGCTCAAGACTGCCGAGATTTGCCGCCTTGCCCCGGTGGTGCCGGTGATCATGGTGCACGATCTGGCCCAGGCCGCGCCCTTGGCCCGGGCCCTGGTCGCCGGCTGCCTGCCTGCGCTGGAGGTCACGCTGCGCACGCCTTGCGCGCTCGACGCGATCCGCGCCATGGCCGAAGTGCCGGGGGGCGTGGTGGGGGCGGGCACGCTTCTGACGCCCGCAGATGTCAAGGCGGCCAAGGCGGCGGGGGCAGCCTTTGGCGTCTCGCCGGGCGCGACGCCGCGGCTGTTGGATGCCTGCGCCGAGCTGGGGTTGCCGCTGTTGCCCGGCGCGGCGACGGCCTCGGAAATCATGCTGCTTCTGGAGCAGGGATACAGCGTGCAAAAGTTCTTCCCGGCCGAACAGGCGGGCGGCGCGGCTTACCTGAAGTCGATCGGCGCACCTCTTCCGCAGGTCAAGTTCTGCCCGACGGGCGGCATCAGCCTGAAAAACGCCCGCGACTATCTGGGTCTGTCCAACATCCTCTGCGTCGGCGGCTCGTGGGTGGCGCCGCAGGACAAGCTCGCCTCCGGCGATTGGGCCGAGGTGGAAGCATTGGCGCGCGAGGCGGCGGGCCTGCGGTCTTAGGCGCCCAGCCGGCCGATCCGGCCACCCTTGCGGCGAGGGGCCGCCGGGGCGGTCAGCGCCTCGGTCAGCACGCCCGTCATCGGGTGCCCCGCATTGTCGGGCCCGTATTCAGCCAGAAGCGTGCGAATGGCATCGGGTGTGTCGATGCCCAGTGGCACCGACAGCGCCCAGTCCATGAAGATCGACCGGCATTCGCCAAGGCTGATGCCGTCAATCCGGTAGCTTTCCCGAACCAGCCCCTTTGGATCAGCCTCTTTCAGCTCCAAAGCCCGTCTCCCCATGGTTTCACCCCTGCAAATGGGCCGTGATGACCTTTTCCGCAAGGGCCGCCGCCCGTTCCAGCCGCGCCGTCAGCGCCTCGGCTGTTTCGGCGGCGCATTCGCGCAGCACAAAAGCCCGACCGCCTTCGCCCAAGACATCGGGCGAGACGGTGTGATCGGTCAGCAGGCGCGACGCGCATTGCAGCCGCCAGCAAAGCCTATAGGCGTCCAGCAGCGCCGATTGGTCTGTTTGCGGCATTTCCGGTCGTTTTGCGCCAAGGGTGATCTGGCGTTCCACCTGTCGGGCGGGAATCGCCGCCTGCAGCGCCAGCGACTGCGCCATGAGTTCGATGTCCATCAGGCGTCCGGGGCCGAATTTGGCATCCCAGCCGCCACCGCCGGGCTTGGCCTCGGCCAGGCGGCGGCGCATGTCGGCGACATCGGCCAGAACCGTGGCGCCCTGCCCTTTGGTGGCCAGCACATGGCGGCGCAGGTCCTCGACCTCGGCGGCAAGGCCCGGATCGCCCGCCAGAACCCGCGCCCGGGTCAGCGCCAGGTGTTCCCAGGTCCAGGCCTCGGATTCCTGATAGGTGCGGAAGCTTTCAAGCGAGGTCGCCACCGGCCCCTGCCGCCCCGAGGGGCGCAGCCGCACATCCACCTCGTAAAGCCGGCCTTCGGCGGTTTGCGCCGAAAGCGCGGTCACCATGGCCTGGGTCAGGCGCGCATAATAGGCCCGCGCGGCCAAGGGGCGCGGACCGTCCGACATCTCGACCCCTGCCGCATCATAGATCAGGATCAGGTCCAGGTCGGACCCCGCATTCAGCCGCCCCGCCCCAAGGCTGCCCATGCCCAGAACCACCGCCCCGCGCCCCGGGCATGGCCCGTGCCGGACGGCGAATTCGGCCGCAACTACGGGCCAGAGCGCGGCAATCACCGCCTCGGCCAGATCGGCATAGCTTTTGCCGGCCTCGAAGGCGTCGATCAGCCCGCGCAGATGGTGCACGCCGACGCGGAAGTGCCAGTCCTTCATCCAGGCGCGGGCGGCGTCAAGTTTGCGTTCATAATCGGGGGTTTCTGCCAGTCTGGCCGCCAGATCGGCGGCAAGGCGTGCCGTGCCCGGCCAGGCCTCGAAGAAGGAGCCGGCCAGCACGCTGTCCAGCACCCGGGCGTTGCGCGCCAGATAGCGGGCCAGCGCGGGCGCCGTCGCGGCGATGTCGATGATGAGATCAACCAGCATGGGGTTCGCCTGAAACAGCGAAAAGATCTGCACCCCCGAAGGCAGGCCGGCCAGAAAACCGTCCAGCGCCACCAGCGCCTCGTCTGGGTTGGCTGCGCGCATCAGCCGTTTCAAGAGCACCGGGCGCAAGCGGCGAAAGATCGCCTGCGCCCGGTCCGACCGCAGGCAGGCATAGCTGGACCAGCCCTCGACGATGGCGCGGGCATGCTCGGTCAGCTCGGGGCCGTCCTCGACCTCGGAGGGGGCGAAGAAGCCTTCGGTCAGCCGGTCGGTCGCTTGTAGCCGTTCCAGAAGATCGCGGCGGAAGTCGGCCTCGGTCTGGCCGCAGAAGGCGGCGATGCGGGCGACGCCTTCTGCCGTGGCGGGCATCTTGTGGGTCTGCTCGTCGCGGACCATCTGCAGCCGGTGCTCCACCTCGCGGTGGGCCAGATAGAGGGAGGAAAGTTCATCCGCGGTGGCCTGCGGCACCCAGTCTTTCGCCGCCAGCGCCTGCAGGCCGCCCAGCGTGGTGCGATCGCGCAACGACGGATCACGCCCCCCGGCGATCAGTTGGCGGGTCTGGGTGAAGAACTCGATCTCGCGGATGCCGCCCTGACCAAGTTTCATGTTGTGATCTTCGACCGTCAGCCGCCCGTTGAGGCCCCGGTGCTCGCGGATGCGCAGCCGCATGTCATGGGCATCCTGGATCGCTGCGAAATCAAGGTGCTTGCGCCAGACAAAGGGGGTGAGCGATTTCAGAAAGCGGGCGCCGGCGTCCATGTCCC
>JALQYS010000293.1 GCA_023254015.1 Paracoccaceae bacterium | reverse complement strand
CTAACCGGCTCAGTTCTGGGTGAAAATCAACAGGCCTGGGGACGAATTGATGGGCGAGCCTGTACGCGAGCGCAGGTTGCATTCGATCCTGACGGCCGAGAAAGTGACTGGTATCGATGCAAGGCGTTTGCGGAAGTTGCTTGCGGAGGGGGGATGGGTCGCATCTGCGGGCGAAGGCAAACCAAATGCCTGGGAGTTGGTCGATGCGGAGGCGCTGGAACCCTTCTTGGCGGGTTTACGGCAAAAGGTCTCTGCCCTTGACCTGCAGGCGGCACTTGGGATGTCACGGTCACATTTCGAGCTACTGCGAAAAGATGGCTACCTTGCGCCTGATCTGGATGGCAGCGACCACAAGCCGCTTTGGGACCTTGGCGCTGCCCGGAAGTTCATAACCGACCTGCTGATTGGTGCCGAGCCGATATACCTGCCTATGCACGACTGGTGCGATATTCCCAAGGCTGCCCAAAGACTACGTATCAGTCCAGGGACGATCGTCTCTTTGATCTTGGGCCGGAAGTTGCCTCGCGTCGGGCGGTATGTCGGCAAGGACGGATATACTTCGATCCTGGTCAATCTGGCAGACGTTGAAAGGCATCTGCAGCGTCCAGAGGCCAAGGGGCTGACGATCGAACTCTTTGCCAAAACGATCGGGCTTAAGCCTGCGGCTGCAAGCTATCTGGTCAAGAATGGTCATGTCGCGTCGACCATCGGGACCAACCCCAAGACCAAGGAGACGCAACGGTATCTGTCTTCGGGTGACATTGAGGCGTTCAACCGCGAATTCGTCCCCCTGCGGGCACTTGCCGGCTTGATGGGGATTTCCTGGCAACAGCTGCGACAGGATCTTCTCAGTGTTCACGCCGTCCCATTCACGCCGGATGGGCGCGATCTCGGGGCGCTCTACGAGTGGGCAGAAATAGAGAAGAAGCTCTGGTGCCGCTGGCCGCGCAAGTGATCGTGACAGCCAGGACCTGAAAGGCTCCCGATGCCGGGAGCCTTCAAGAAACCGACTTTTGTCGAAAAGTCGGTCTTTGCGTGTCGAACTTCATCGGTACAGCTGCCCATCCACAACACTCAACCGCACTTGGAGTGTCCGCAGTCGTTGCAGGTCATACAGCCCTCTTTCATCTGCATGGCGTAGCTGCCGCACGATGGGCAAGCCTTGCCCTTGGGGGCGCCGCCGACCACCATCATTTCGGCCTTGGGGTCGGATTTCAGGCCCAGACCTTCGCCCTCGATGAAGCCGATGGCGATGAGGTGGCGCTCGATCACGCCGCCGATCGCTGCCAGGATCGAGGGGATATAGCGCCCCTCCATCCAGGCGCCGCCGCGCGGGTCGAACACAGCTTTCAGCTCTTCCACCACAAAGGAAATATCCCCGCCGCGCCGGAAGACTGCGCTGATCATCCGGGTCAGCGCCACGGTCCAGGCGAAATGCTCCATGTTCTTGGAGTTGATGAACACTTCGAACGGGCGGCGGTGGCCGGCAATCACGATGTCATTGATTGTGATGTAAAGCGCGTGCTCGCTGCCCGGCCACTTGACCTTGTAGGTCTGGCCTTCTAGCGCCGAGGGGCGATCCAGCGGGTCGGAGAGATAGATCACCTCGCCGCCATGGGCCTGTTCGGGGGCCTCGGACGGGGTCTTGTCGCTGGCCTCGGACACCGTCAGCACCGAGCCGGTCACATCGTTCGGCCGGTAGGTGGTGCAGCCCTTGCAGCCCTGATCCCAGGCGGCCATGTAGACCCCGGCGAAATCGTCAAAGCTGATGTCCTCGGGGCAGTTGATGGTTTTGGAAATCGACGAGTCGACCCACTTTTGCGCCGCGGCCTGCATCCGCACATGGTCCAGGGGCGGCAGGGTCTGGGCGTTCACGAAATAGTCGGGCAGGGGGGCATCGCCGTTCTTTTCGCGCCACAGCCGCACGGCGTAATCGACAACCTCCTCCTCGGTGCGCGAGCCGTCCTTTTGCAGCACCTTGCGGGTATAGGCGTAGGCAAAGACCGGCTCGATACCCGAGCTGACGTTGCCGGCATAAAGCGAGATCGTCCCCGTCGGCGCGATGGAGGTCAAAAGCGCGTTGCGGATGCCATGGGTGCGGATCGCCGCGCGCACGTCGTCATCCATCTGCTGCATGTTGCCGCTGGCCAGATAGGCCTCGGCATCGAACAGCGGGAAGGGGCCTTTCTCACGGGCCAGATCGACCGAGGCAAGATAGGATGACCGGGCGATGGCGTGCATCCATTCTTCGGTCTTGGCGGCGGCCTCGGGGCTGCCATAGCGCAGGCCCAGCATCAGAAGGGCATCGGCAAGGCCGGTGACGCCAAGGCCGATCCGGCGCTTGTTGCGTGCCTCGGCCTGCTGCTCGGGCAGGGGGAAGCGGCTGGCGTCCACCACATTGTCCATCATCCGCACGGCCACGCGCACCAGATCGTCCAGCGCCTTGGGGTCAAGCCGGGCCTCGGCGGTGAAGGCGCCCGAGACCAGCGTGGCAAGGTTGATCGATCCCAGAAGGCAAGCGCCATAGGGCGGCAGGGGCTGTTCGCCGCAGGGGTTGGTGGCGGCAATGGTTTCGCAATAGCCAAGGTTGTTGGCGGCGTTGATACGGTCGATGAAGATCACGCCCGGCTCGGCGAAATCATAGGTGTTGCGCATGATCCGGTTCCACAGATCACGCGCCGGAATGGTCTTGTAGACCTTGCCGCCGAACACCAGTTCCCACGGGCCATCGGCCTTGACGGCGGCCATGAAGGCATCGGTGACCAGCACCGAAAGGTTGAACATCCGCAGGCGGGCCGGGTCTTTCTTGGCTTCGATGAAGCTTTCGATGTCGGGGTGATCACAGCGCATGGTGGCCATCATCGCGCCGCGGCGGCTGCCGGCCGACATGATGGTGCGGCACATGGCATCCCAGACATCCATGAAGGACAAGGGGCCAGAGGCATCGGCGGCCACGCCCTTCACTTCCGCGCCACGGGGCCGGATGGTGCTGAAATCATAACCGATGCCGCCGCCCTGCTGCATGGTCAGCGCAGCCTCTTTCAGCGCGTCAAAGATGCCGCCCATGCTGTCGGGCACGGTGCCCATGACAAAGCAGTTGAAGAGCGTGACGTTGCGCCCGGTTCCCGCGCCTGCTGTAATGCGGCCTGCGGGCAGGTATTTGAACCCCTCCAGCGCCTTGTAGAACCGCTCTTCCCAAAGGGCCGGGTCTTTCTCCACCTCGGCCAGCGACCGGGCGATTCGCCGCCAGCTGTCCTCGACCGTGGCATCGATGGGCGTGCCGTCCGCCTCCTTGAAGCGATACTTCATGTCCCAGATGGCTTCGGCAATGGGGGCGGAGAAGGGCGACATGGGTGGTCCTTTGGGGGTAATCTATTGTGGGTGCGCTGGGCGAAAGCCCAAGATACGCTTATCCCCGGTCCCCGGCAAGACTTGAGGCCG
Source organism: Paracoccaceae bacterium (assembly GCA_023254015.1). Lineage (GTDB taxonomy): Bacteria > Pseudomonadota > Alphaproteobacteria > Rhodobacterales > Rhodobacteraceae > Tabrizicola_A. Next base: position 3,726 of record JALQYS010000293.1, on the reverse strand, counting down.
CGCCTCAGCGCCCTATTGTAAGGTGGTCAAGGCCCCGGGGGAATCGTGGAACATCTGAACATCATCAAACTCTGCGTCGGGGCCGACACGGTCGAGGATCTGCTGGACTGGCAAAGGCAGAACGCGCCCCGCTGGGCTCCGGGCACGGCCGAACATGTCACCCGCATGTGGCCCAAGCGTGCTGACGAGATTCTGGCAGGCGGGTCGCTTTACTGGGTGATCAAGGGGGTGATCCTGGCGCGCCAGCGCATCCTCGCGCTGGAAGAACGGCGCGGAGCGGACGGGATCGCGCGCTGTGCACTGGTGCTGGATGCCGAGGTGATCCGCACCGAGGCCGCCGCCCGCCGCCCGTTTCAGGGCTGGCGCTATCTGGACCCGGCTGAAACCCCGCGTGATCTGCCCAAGGGGCGGGTGCATGACGACAGGCTGCCGCCCGCCCTGGAGCAGGCGCTGGCCGAGATCGGCCTGCGCTGAACCCGGCCCTCGGCCCGGGACCGAATTTTCGACGAAAATTCGCTGCCCGGGCTTTTCAAGGACCGCGCGACGCGCGACAAGGCTTGCATGTCCGAACGCCGCTTCCTGCTGATCGCTGCGCCGATCGTCTTTCTGATCCTGTGGTCCGCAGGATTTGCCGTGGCCAAGATCGCCGTCACCCATGCGGCCCCGCTGACCGTTCTGGCGCTGCGTTATGGGCTGGTGCTGGTGTTGCTGATCCCTGTCGCGCTGGTCATGCGCCCGCGCTTTCCCGATGCGCGCGGCGCGCTGAATGTGGCCATCGTCGGCTTTCTCATACAGGTGGTCTATTTCGGCCTGTGTTATGTCGCCTTCAAGTCGGGTGTCTCGGCCGGGGCCGTGGCCATCGTGGTGTGCCTGCAGCCCATCCTTGTGGCGCTGGTCGCGCCCCGTCTTGTCGGAGAGCGGATCAGCCCGAAGGGCTGGCTTGGCCTTGGCCTTGGCCTTCTGGGGGCGGCGCTGGCGATTGCCGGGCGGTCGGCCATTGCCGCCGAAAACGCCTTTGGCGTCGGGCTGACCTTCCTTGCGCTTCTGGGCATCACGGCGGGCACCCTTTGGGAAAAGCGGTTTGGCGTCTCGCATCATCCTGTGGCGGCCAACCTGATCCAATATGCCGTGGGCGCGGCCTTCTGCATTCCTGCCGCGCTCTTGTCCGAGGACACGACCATCAGCTGGTCACCCGAGTTTCTTTGGGCCATGGCCTATCTGGTGCTGGGCAATTCGCTGCTGGCCATGTCGCTGCTTCTTGCCATGATCCGCGCGGGCGAAGTGGCGCGGGTGTCGTCGCTGTTCTATCTGGTGCCCGCGCTCTCGGCCCTTTGCGCCTGGCCCATGCTGGGTGAGGAGATGCCGCCTCTGGCCTGGGCCGGCATGGCGTTGGCGGGGCTTGGCGTGGCCTTGGTCAGCCGCAAGCCCGCAGCCAAAGCCTGACCCGCCGCCGGGCCATCGCGACAAGCAAGGCACAGCCGCCCAAGGCTTCCGGCCGGCCTTGACCCTTCGGCCGATCATGGACGATGGACATAGGTCAAACCGGCCTCCGATCCGTCGAGACCCTGCCAACAGGCCTGTCAAACGCCCGAAAACCGGGCGTTCACAGCCCGTCCGGCAGGTTGACCTGCAGTCGTCCGGCCAGCGCCCGCAGCGTCGCGCCCGCCTCTGCCCAATCCGCCGCGCGGGCGGCATAAAGCGTGGCCTGGCTTTGGTGGATCAGCCCGTCGGACAGGATTTTCAGGTGGTTCGCGCGCAGGGTCTCGCCGGTCGAGGTGATATCGGCCACGGCCTCGGCCGTGAGATTCTTGACCGTGCCTTCGGTCGCGCCCTGACTGTCGACCAGCTGGTAATCGGCCACGCCCTGGGCCGTCAGGAATTCCCGCACCAGACGGTGGTATTTCGTGGCGATGCGCAGGCGAAAGCCGTGGGCAACGCGGAAGGCGCCTGCCACGGCATCCAGATCGTCCAGCGTGTCGACATCGATCCAGGCCGCGGGCACGGCGATGATGAGATCGGCATGACCGAACCCCAAGGGCGCCAGCTCGGCCACCTGGGCATCCCAATCGGCCAGCTTGTCGCGCACCAGATCCGACCCGGTGACGCCCAGATGGATGCGCCCGGCCGACAATTCGCGCGGGATCTCGCCTGCCGAAAGCAGCACCAGCTCCACCCCGTCGATCCCTTCGACCGCGCCGGAATATTCCCGCTCGTTGCCGGTGCGCTGCATGGTCACGCCGCGCGCGCCGAACCAGTCAAAGGTTTTCTCCATCAGCCGCCCCTTGGACGGCACCCCGATCTTGAGCATCACGCGGCCCCTTTGAGTGCTGCGACCAGATTGGGCCGGATGATGCCACCCACGGCCGGAATCGACCGGCCCTGGCCCAGGACGGCCGTCAGCGCGTCATAGCGCCCGCCCGAGGCGACCGGGGGAAGACCGGCATCGCCCAGAAAGGCAAAGGTGAAGCCGTCGTAATATTCCATCGTGGTGCGGCCAAGGCTGGCCTCAAACGGCAGGGTGGCAGTGTCGATGCCGCGCCCGGCCAGCGCGCCAAGGCGGGCGGCAAAGCGATCAACCGCCGGTTCGATGGCCGGCAAAAGCGGCGTGATGCCGCGCAGGTGTTCCAGTGCCGAGGCGGCAGGGGCCTGCAGCGACAGAAGATCATAAAGCAGTGCCGCGGCGGGGGCCGCGATTGGGCGGGCCTCGGCATCTTCGATCAGGGCTGTGGCGCGGGCGATGATCTCGTCCTCGCCTCGCAGCCCGATCATCGGCGCGGCCTGGGCGATCAGGTCGGCCGGGCTGCCCTTGGCCAGCCGCTCCAGCAGTTGCGCGCGGGCGGGCGGCATCGGCGCACGGCCGGCAAAACGGTCAAGCAGCGCGCGAAAGCGCTTTGGCCGCCAGATGTGGCGCAAGAGGGCTGCCTTGCGGCGCGGCGTGGTGTCCAGACCGCGCACGGCGGCCATCAGGATGCCGATGTCGCCGGTGACCGCGCGCAGGGGCAAGCCCTCAAGACAGCGGGAAAACAGCGCGAAAACCTCGGCATCGGCAGATTCGGGCGTCTCGCGGTCAAAGACCTCGAACCCCACCTGCAGGTATTCGCTGGCCCGGTTGCCCAGATGGTCCTGCTTGCGGAAGACCTCGCCCATGTAGGCATAGCGCGCCGGGTCCGCCCCATGCGCCATATGGGCCTGCACCACGGGCACCGTGAAGTCGGGCCGCAGCATCATCTCGCCGCGCAACGGGTCATGGGTGACATAGGCGCGGGCGCGGATATCCTCGCCGTAAAGGTCCAAGAGCGTGTCGGCGGGCAACAGGATGTCGGCCTCGACCGGCGCGGCCCCTGCGGCAAGGAAGGCGGCATAAAGGCGCTCGGCCTCGGCGCGGATGGCGGGTTTCGTGGTCATCTTGCCCCTCTGCCGCGGGCCTCGGGCTGCCCGATCGACCAAAGCTTGCTCATTGCCCCAACATCTTTCGCACCGCCGCCACCAGATCGGTGCGGGGCACCTCGACCTGGGCGGGGCGGTCTTTCCATTCCTCCAGCGTGGCAGAGGCGGCGATTTTCGCGCCAAGAATCAGGTCCTTCAGGATGACCACGCCCTTTTCCGCCTCGTTGCCGCCCTGGATCACCGCCACCGGGCTGGTCCGTTTGTCGGCATATTTCAACTGGTTGCCAAAGTTCTTGGGGTTGCCCAGATAAACCTCGGCGCGGATGCCTGCGGCGCGCA
>JALQYS010000291.1 GCA_023254015.1 Paracoccaceae bacterium | reverse complement strand
GACCGAACCGGGGGCCGCCTCGACCGTATCCAGCCACATGGTCTGGATCGAATCGATGATGGCAAGGCCGGGGCGTTCGGCCTCAAGCGTGGTCAGGATGTCGCGCAGGTTGGTTTCGGCACCCAGGGCCACGGGGGCATCGGAAAGCCCCAGACGCTGGGCGCGCATGCGCACCTGCGCGCTGGCCTCTTCGCCCGAGATATACAGGCATTTCAGCCCCTTGCGGGCAAAGCTTGCCGCAGCCTGCAACAGCAGCGTCGATTTGCCGATGCCCGGGTCGCCCCCCACCAGAATGGCCGAGGCCGGCACAAGGCCACCGCCCAGCACCCGGTCCAGCTCGTCAATGCCAGAGGAAGCGCGCGGCGGCGGGGCCTCTTCGGTGGCAAGGTCGGTCAGCGGGATGGTCCGCCCCTTGCCCCCCAGCGCCTTGGGGCCGGCCGAAAGCGGCGCCTCTTCGATGATGGAATTCCACGCCCCGCAGGCATCGCAGCGCCCTGCCCATTTGCGGTGCGCCGCCCCGCAGGACGAACAGGTGAATGCGGACGAGGATTTGCTCATGCCTCTTGTTGCCCTGAAACGCCCCCCTCCTCAAGTCCTGCCGGGCATTCGTCGGCAGGGCCGCGCGAAGAGGCCGTCAGGCCCGATGAGCCGCCCGGTGGGACAGCAGCATCGAGGCAAGGATGCAGCCGGTGAACAGATACAGGCCCCAGCCGGTTTCAATCGTCACCATGCCCGCGCCCTTGGCCAGAACGATGTAGATCGCCACAAGGAACACATCCGCCATGGCCAGCTTGCCCATCAACCGCAAGACCGGCATCACCCGTGGCACCATGAGGCCAAAATCCACCAAAGCCAGCCCGATCACCTTGGCGATGGGGGCAAAGACCGCAAGGAAGGTGACCACCAGCGCCAGCGCGGCATCGCTTTGCCACAGGCTTTGCAGCCCGGTGATGACCGAGATTTCCTCCATGCCGAAAATCGGCAGGATCGCCGCTCGCAAAAGGGGGGCAAACCAGGCGATCGGAAAGAGGATCAACAGGCAAAGGTTCAGATAGCGCATGGAACGACCTCGACCCTTTTGCCGGGCAAGGTCAAGGCATTTGCCGGGCGGGGGGCGGCGCTGCGCGCTTTCCTGACCGCAGGTCAAGGCAAGGCAACAAGGAGGCCGATCGCCGAAGGCAGGCAGGACCCCGTTTCGGCAAGGCCCCGTACCTGAAACAAACCCGCAAGGGTGCGGGACGCGATGTCAGCGCACCGCCGCAATCGGCCCTTCGGCCCGGCCATGGATGAACTGCTGCACATAGGGATCGGGCGTTGCATCCAGCTCGGCCACGGGGCCTGTCCATTGGATCACACCGCCATGCAGCATGGCGACGCGGTCGGCAATGGCGCGGACCGAGGTCATGTCATGGGTGATGGTGATGGCCGTCGCGCCCATTTCGGTGACGATCTCGCGGATCAGATCGTTGATGACGCCCGCCATGATCGGGTCAAGCCCGGTGGTGGGTTCGTCAAAGAAAATGATCTCGGGTGCGGCGGCAATGGCGCGAGCCAGACCCACGCGCTTTTGCATGCCCCCCGAAAGCTCGGCCGGAAAGAGGTCGGCGGTCTCGGGCTTCAGCCCCACCCGACGCAGCTTTTCGATGGCAATCTCGCGCGCTTCGGCCTTGGGGCGGCGCAGGGGGCCGCGCAAGAGGCGGAAGGCGACGTTTTCCCACACCCTCAGGCTGTCAAAGAGGGCCCCGCCCTGAAACAGCATGCCAAAGCGGGCCAGAAAGGCCTCACGCTCGGCCTGAGCCACGTCTTGCCCGTCAAGGGTGATGGTGCCGCTGTCCGGGCGGACGAGGCCAAGGATGCATTTCAACAGCACCGACTTGCCGGTGCCCGACCCGCCGATGACCACCATCGACTGCCCCTTGGGCACCACCAGATCCACCCCGCGCAGGACGTGGTTCGAGCCGAAGGATTTGGTGACGTGCGAAAGTTCGATCATGATCCGAACATCACCGAAGTCAGCAGGAAATTCGCCGCCAGAATCATGATCGAGGCCCCGGCGACGCTGGATTTCGTCGCCCGACCGACGCCCATCGCGCCCCGGCCCGATTGCATGCCGTGATAGCAGCCCATCAGCGTGGCAATGAAGCCAAAGACCGCCCCCTTGATCAGGGACGAGACCACATCGGCGCTTTCCAGAAAATCCAGCGTGTTCTGGATATAGGCCGCCTTGTTGAAGCCAAGCTGCCCCGTGGCCACCAGAAAGCCCCCCATGATGCCGATGATGTCGCCCACCGCCACCAGCATGGGCACCGTCAGCGTGCCCGCCAGAACGCGCGGCAGGGTCAGGTATTTCATCGGGTTGGTCGACAGGGTCACCAGCGCATCAATCTGTTCGGTCACCTTCATCGTGGCGATTTCCGCCGCGATGGACGAGGTGACGCGGGCCGCGATCATCAGGCCCACCAGAACAGGACCAAGCTCGCGCACCATGCCGATGGCGACGATCTGCGGCACCACGGCCTCGGCGTTGAAGCGTTGGCCGCCGGCATAGATCTGCAGCGCCAGCGCGCCGCCGGTAAAGATGGCCGTCAACCCGACGACGGGCAGGGACAGCCAGCCGATATGCACCAGCGCGGCAAGGAACTCGCGCCCGTAAAACGGCGGGCGCACCAGCGCCACCAGCGTTTGCGCGGCATAGATCGCCACCCGGCCAAAAGCCGCCAGCGCCGCCAGAACCGGACGGCCAAGGGCAGCCAGAGCTCTTGTCACGCCCCGCCCTCGATATAGCGGCGCGAATAGCGCTGGCCGAGGTGGGTCAGGATCTCATAGCCGATGGTGCGGCCGCTGTCGGCCAGATCGTCGACGGTCTGGTAGGGGCCGAGAATGTCAAGATAGCGCGGGATTTCCGACAGATGGGTGATGTCGGCGGTGATGAGGTCCATCGACACGCGGCCCACCAGCGGGCAGGGAGTGCCGTTGTCCCACAGGATTGCCGAATTCGACAGCGTCCGCATCAGCCCGTCGGCATAGCCCGCCGCCAGCGTGGCAATGACCGAAGGCTTTTCCGCCACCCAGGTGCAGGAATAGCCCACCGGCTCGCCCGCGGCGATCTCGCGGGTCTGGATGATCGGCAGCGACAGGGTCACCACCGGCAGCGCCGCCTCATAGGGACGACCGCCATAAATACCGATGCCCGGACGGGTCAGGTCAAAGTGATAGCGCGGCCCCAGCAGGATGCCGCCGGTCGCCGCCAGGGACCGCGGCACGCCGGTTCCATCGGTCATGGCGTGAAAGCGGGCCAGTTGGGTTTCGTTCAGCGGGTGATCCGGCTCGTCGGCGCAGGCCAGGTGCGACATCAGGAGTTCCGGCCCGGCATCCAGCACGAAGGGGGCGACGGCCTCCCATTCGATCTCGTCCATGCCGAGGCGGTTCATCCCCGAGTTGAGCTGCACGCCAAAGGCATGGCCGGGCAGGGCCTCAAGATGCCGGGTGACCTGCTCAAGGCTGTTCAGCATCGGCGTCAGGTCAAGGTCGGCGATCATGTCGGTGTCGCCGGCCATGTGGCCCGACAGGATGTTGATCTGCGGCCCGGGCCCAAGGGCCTGACGGACGGCGGCCCCTTCTTCGGCGGCCGCGACGAAAAAGCGCCGCGCCCCGGCACGGGCCAGCGCCTGCGCGACACGCCGGGCCCCAAGGCCATAGGCATCGGCCTTGAGAACGGCGGCTGTCTGCACGCCAGAGGCCGAGGCACGGTCAAGCGCGCGCCAGTTGGCGGCGATGGCGTCAAGATCGATGGTGAGATGCGCTGTGGACATGGGCAGGGGTTTTGACAGGCGGGGCCGTGGG
>JALQYS010000266.1 GCA_023254015.1 Paracoccaceae bacterium | reverse complement strand
CGCCGCCACCACCACCGAGACCCGCCGCGCCTCCGACAACTGCTGCCGCGGCACCCACGCCACCCGCACCACCCAAAAGTCCGGGCACAAGGGCTGCCAGTCCCGCCGGTTCATCGGCCGCAATGATGCCGCCGGAAACGCCATCGGCCTCGGCAAAGCGAAGGTCATCCAGCGGACTCCACTTTTCCCAGCCCTGCACCGGGCCATAATCGGCAAACAACATCCCATCGCCGGTTTCCGACAGGACCACTTCGGTGATTGTGCCGTTGTCGGACAGATAAAGGTGATTCACATCGCCGGCGGCTTCGTCGAAATAACCTGACAGCACGATCTTGCGGCCATCTGACAGCGCGACAATAAGATCGCCGCCCTGCTGTTCATACCCCACCACCGAGGCGCGCGAGACGTTCAGCGATACGCTGTCACCCGATGCAACTTGAATGAAATTCCCTTGGCCCTCACCGGCTACAGTGCCACGTTGGGAACCGCCCGCAACATCGCGGACGGCGAAATCAATCGCCGAAACCATAATCACTACTCCGCCTCAAAACCGACCAAATTAGCCGGAACATTGTTATAGACCCACTTTTGAGGGTCGATTGCGGTTAGGGATACGCACTTTCGATTGTCAAATCCAGACTGTCATTCGCAAAAGATACAATTCGTCCATATTTCCCCCCACAATTTGGCCACATTTGATGTTTTCCGGGCACAGGCGGTAAATTTCTTGCCGTTTCGGCGCGGGCCAATTCTGATCAAGGCGCGAGGCTGCTGCTGCCTGTCGTCCGAAAGCCTTGGCGTTTTGCCCTTTACGGGCGGGAAAAATCGGGCCTTTCTTGCGGGCATGGCCGGACAGACTGAAACTCTCATCGACACGATCATGACCTGGATTGATCTTGGCCGCTTGCGGCCCGGCGATCCGATTGATGAAATTGCTCTCGTCGCGGAATTCAATGTGTCGCGAACCCCCGTGCGTGAGGCGTTGCTGCAGTTGGAGGCGATGGGCCTGATCCGCCGGCATCCCAGAAAAGGCGCGACCCTGTTCCGCCCCACCTTGGAAGAATTCCTTGCCATTCTAGAGGTTCACGCAAAGCTGGAAGGCCAAGCGGCAGGTCTTGCGGCGCGGCGGTTATCGGCGGGCTGGGCCAAACAGTTGGAGACGGTCGTCGTCGCCTGTGAAACCCACGCGGCAGAGAAGGGCGATGCCGATCCTGACGGCTATTATCAGCTGAACCTGCGGTTTCACGAAACGGTGGCGCTGGCGGCGGGCAATCCGTTCCTGACAGATATGATCAAGACCAATGCCCGCAAACTCTTGGCTTATTATCGCGCCCGCTATCATTACGCGGGGGCCATCGCGCAATCCGCCCGCGAGCATCGGGAGATTGCCCAATTGATTGTCGCCCGTGATGCCGTCGCCGCCGAGACGCTGATGCAACGCCATGTGCAGTTCGACCAGATCACCGCGATGGATCTTCTGGCGGCGCTGTCCTAAGTTCCCGCCGCGATGCATGTTGCTCGTCCCACGGCGCGCGCCGGTGGCTTGCGTGAGCTAGAGCCAACCTTTCCATCTAAAGACCGCCCAGGTAACTGCCGCCGATGCTGCCATCAATACCAGTGACCCGGCATAGCCGAGCGGGTGGGCCAGTTCGGGCATGACGGCAAAGTTCATGCCGTAGATGCTGGCGATCAACGTCGGTGGCAGGAACAAGACCGAGACGAGCGACACGATCTTCACCGTCGAGTTCTGTGACAGATCGATGGTGCCCAGCGTCGCATCAGAGGCCAGCGCCAACCGACTGTCGAGGAAGTTCGCGTGCTGGTCCAGCGCGTCGATGTCGCGCAACTCGGTCTTTAGCGCCTTGGCAAGGTCTTTCGACCCGGGGCGGCGCGCGATACTCGGTTCGATATAGTTCACCGCGCGCCCTAGGGTCAAAAGTGCCAGCCGCACCCGACCGAGCCTTTCACCCTGTTGGCCAATCTGGACCAAGGCCCCCTGCAGCGCGGTCTGGCTTTGGCCTTTTGGCTGGTAGATCAGCCGCGCCACCTCGTCCAGCGCGCGGCCGACGCCTTCGAGGTGGTCTGCCAGACGTCCGATGATTTCCTGAACCAACCCTGTGAAGACATGGTCGGGACTGCCAACCCCAAACCCGCTTTTCTCGGCACGGGCGGGAAAGGTCTCAAACGGGCGCGGCCGGTGGTGGCGCACGGTGACCAGACGCTTACCCGACAAGATAAAGGTGACGGGGGCTGTGACCTGTTCGTCGGCGTCGTCCTGTCCTGGCACCATGACCGTCAGATAATCGGTGTCATTGTCATGATAAAGCCGGTTGGACAGTTCGATTTCTTCCATGTCTTCCAGACTGGGCACATCAAGCCCCAGTCCCGCCAGCGTGATGGCGATCGCCATGTCCGGTTGGTATAGATCGATCCACACGGCAGAGGTCAGCGCCGCGTGATCGGGGGCGTCGGTCACGATCAGCCGCCCTTCCTTGGCGTGATAGGCCGCGATCATGGGCACCCGTCGTGCAGTTCGATCGTCGCCCAGGTTTCAAAACAAACCCCACCCGCCAACGCCATCACACCGATTGTTGCCCGACCGCCAAGACCCCGCTCCCGCCCAAAGGTTTCCACGAAAAGGTCGGACAGCCCGGAAGACACCTTGTGAACATCTTCGTATTCGGGCGTGCAGACCACGAAGTTCAGCGTCCGCACGATGGATTTCACATGATCCAGGCTGCCGACCGCCTGCCGGATGCCCCCCAGCACGTTCAGTCCGGTCTGCCGCGCCGCCGCATAGCCCTCATCGGTGCTCAGGTCTTTGCCAAGGCGTCCCTTGTGGGTGATCCTTGTGCCGATCTGGGCGACATGGCCAGACAGAAACAGCAGATTCCCGATCCGGTGAAACGGCTTCATGGTGCCATAGTCTGCGCCATAATAACCGATGCGATCAAAGTCGGGAATGTCGAGGCCCATTTTCAGCGCCATCATCTCGGGCGCGATCTGGGAGTTGTCAGTCATGGCTGCACCTCTTTGTGATCGCGGACAGCCTAGCAGGCTGCGGCCTGCTCGCAAGGGAGTGCATTGCGCGTTTGCCCGTCCCCCTGTATCCCGAAAGCAAGACGCTGCCCTTTCTCGGAGTTCCCGATGCGATTTCTGCGTTCCGTTGCCATTGTCCTGGGCCTTGCCAGTGCGGGTTTTGGTCTTTCTGGCTGCCAGACCAACGACCTTAAAGAGCCACCGGTGCCCTTGGGAGACTTCGCGCTGGGTCACAACATCGTCGTGACCTCGAACATGCAAAAGGTCGCAATCTCGCGCAAGGCGACGCCCGAGCAGTGGGAGAAATCGCTGGAACAGGCGATGGAGGACCGGTTCGGTCGTTATGAGGGCGCAAAGCTTTACAACATTGGTATCTCGGTCGATGCCTATGCCTTGGCTCCGCCCGGTGTGCCCTTGGTGCTTAGCCCGAAGTCGGCCCTCGGGGTGACCGTGACGATCTGGGATGATGCTGCTCAGAAAAAGCTGAACGAAGAGGGTAAGCAGATCATCGTCATGGAAAAGATGTCGGGTGAAACCGTCGTCGGGTCCGGGTTGACGAAGTCGGCGGCGCAGCAGATGGATACGCTGTCCTACAATGCCGCGAAAGCGGTGGAAGGCTGGCTCTTGGAGCATCCCGAATGGTTCGGATTGCCCCCCCTGCCGGTCGACAAGGCGCCTGCGCCAACCTCGCTCAGCAAGAAACCCGCAGCGCCGGCTGTGCCGGTTTCGCCGACGGTGGTGACCGCGACAGAGTAGCCTGACCAACTGCCGGATTGCGTGGGCGGAACGCCCGGCAGGTCTTGATTTTTCTCAGGCGGGCAGATAAGTGCCCGCCCGTGGAACACAGGGCCCTTTCTGCGGGCCCCCGAAAATCAAGGGCGCCCAAATGGCAAAGGCAAAGTTTGAACGGACGAAACCGCACGTCAACATTGGCACGATTGGCCACGTTGACCATGGCAAGACGACGCTGACGGCTGCGATCACCAAGTATTTTGGTGAATTCCGGGCCTATGACCAGATTGACGGTGCGCCGGAAGAGCGTGCACGCGGGATCACGATCTCGACCGCGCACGTTGAGTATGAAACCGAGTCGCGTCACTATGCGCACGTCGACTGCCCCGGCCACGCCGACTATGTGAAGAACATGATCACCGGTGCGGCGCAGATGGACGGCGCCATTCTGGTGTGCGCCGCTTCGGACGGCCCGATGCCGCAAACGCGCGAGCACATCCTGCTCGGCCGCCAGGTGGGTATTCCCTACATGGTCGTCTACATGAACAAGGTCGACCTGGTGGATGACGCCGAGCTGATCGAACTCGTGGAAATGGAACTGCGCGAGCTTCTGTCGTCCTACGAATACCCGGGCGACGACATTCCGATCATCAAGGGCTCGGCTCACCAGGCCATGATCGGCGAGCGCAAGGACATCGGCGAAGACTCCATCCGCGCCCTGCTGAAGGCCGTTGACGAGTACATCCCGACCCCGGCGCGTGCGGTTGACCAGCCCTTCCTGATGCCGATCGAAGACGTGTTCTCGATCTCGGGCCGCGGCACGGTTGTGACCGGCCGTGTGGAGCGTGGCGTGATCAACGTTGGCGACGAAGTCGAAATCGTCGGCATCCGCGACACCAAGAAGTCGGTTTGCACCGGCGTCGAGATGTTCCGCAAGCTGCTGGACCGTGGTGAAGCTGGCGACAACGTCGGCGTTCTTCTGCGCGGCATCGACCGGGACGGCGTGGAACGTGGCCAGGTGCTGTGCAAGCCGAAGTCGGTGAACCCGCACACCCACTTTGAAGCCGAAGCCTATATCCTGACCAAGGAAGAAGGCGGCCGCCACACTCCGTTCTTCGCGAACTACCGCCCGCAGTTCTACTTCCGCACGACGGACGTGACCGGGACCGTCAAGCTGCCGGAAGGCACCGAGATGGTGATGCCGGGCGACAACCTGAAGTTCGAAGTTGAACTGATCGCCCCGATCGCTATGGAAGAGAAGCTGCGCTTCGCCATCCGCGAAGGCGGCCGCACCGTCGGCGCCGGCGTCGTGTCGAAGATCATCAAGTAAGGATGCCGCAGGATGGGCAGTCTTGCCCATCTTGCCCCACCCCCTGAAAGGCCGCCCCGAAACGGGCGGCCTTTTGCCATTCGCCATCCCCAACGCGTCGGGCCCCCCGGCGCCCCGCCTCAGCCCCGACGAGGCCACGAAGTGCCCGAGGAGGGAAGGCTGGCCAGAAATCGTTCGGCCTCATCGCGGATTGCCGCACGCCGCGTGGGATCCATCGCCCGCAAGCCTTTGACCGGCATGGCCATACGCGGGTTCGCGGCAAAACGGCTCTCGTGGCGGCCAATGAAATCCCAGTAGAGGTAGTTGAACGGGCAGGCCATTGGACCCAGCTTTTCCTTTACGTCATAGGCGCAGCCGGTGCAGTAATCTGACATCCGGTTGATATAGGCGCCCGAGGCGGCATAGGGTTTCGAGCCAACCCGGCCGCCATCGGCGTGCAGCACCATGCCATGGGTGTTGGGCAGTTCCACCCATTCGAACGCATCGGCATAGACGGCCAGATACCACTCCTGCACGGCCTTCGGGGTGATCCCCGCCAAAAGCGCGAAATTCCCTGTCACCATCAGCCGCTGGATATGGTGCGCATAGGCGGTGCGGCGCGTGGTGTCGACAACCTCGGCCATGCAGCGCATCCGCGTGTCGCCGGTCCAGAAGAGGTCGGGCAAGGGGCGGTCGGCCCCAAGCGCGTTGGTCTCGGCATAGCCCGGCATCTCTTGCCAGTAGACGCCACGCACGAATTCGCGCCAGCCAAGGATCTGCCGGATAAAGCCTTCGACAGCGTTCAGTGGCGCATCGCCCCGATGGAACGCCGCCTCGGCTGCGGCGCAAACCTCGGCCGGGGATAGAAGGCCGATGTTCAGCGCGGGCGACAGGAGGCTGTGATACAGAAAGTCCTCGCCCGCCTTCATCGCATCCTGCACATCGCCGAACCGGGGCAGGGCGTCGGCGATGAAGTGATCCAGTGCCTCCAGCGCCTGCGCGCGGGTGACCGGCCAACCAAAGGGCGCGAGGTCGCCGAAATGACCGGGAAAGTGGCGCGCGACCAGGTTCAGCACCTCGACCGTGGTCGCATCGGGCGCAAAGCGCAGGCGTTGGGGCAGGCGGGCCGATTTCGGCAGGGGCTTGCGGTTTTCTGGGTCAAAGTTCCACTGCCCCCCTTCCGGCGCATCGCCCCGCATCAGGATGCCGGTCTGGCGGCGCATCTCGCGATAGAAATATTCCATCCGCCCGGTCTTGCCGCGGCGCGAAAGGGCCGCGAAGGCCTCGCGAGAGCAGAAGAACCGGGTATCAGGCCGGATCTCGACCGGCAGGCCAAAGGCGGCTTGCCAGCCTTCCATCATCTCCAGCACCCGCCATTCGCCCGGTTCGGTCACGACAATCATCGAGGGCGCATGCCGTGCGACTGCCCGCGCGACTTCGCCGGAAAAGCTGTGGCTGTTTGCCGGATCTTCCAGCCTGATGTAATCCACCGTCACGCCGCGCGCCCGAAGCTCTTCGGCGAAGTGTCGCATCGCGGACAGAATCAGCGCGATTTTCTGCTTGTGGTGGGGCGCATAGGTGGCCTCTTCCTCCACCTCGGCCATCAGCACCACATCTTGCGCCGTGCGATAGTCCCGCAGGGAGGAAAGGTCGTGGCTCAACTGGTCGCCAAGGATCAGGTGCAGGCGTGTCATGGGATGGGTCCGGGACTTGAAAGAGAACGCGCAGCGGTGTTAGCTGTGGCCCGCCCCGGCAAAGACAATGGCAGGCTGCGGCGGCTCTGCAAAAAGCCTTGCCATCCCCCAGAATCTGCTTGCTCCAAAGGGGGCGGGCCTATAGAGACGCCCGGCGCGGCTCCGTCAGGAGAATCGCGCTTTCGACTATTCACAAAGCGAACCTATGAGCCGGGCATCCCGTCCGTGCTTACGTTCGGAAGGAAGAACTGATGCAAGGTCAAACCATCCGCATTCGGCTCAAGGCCTTCGATTACCGTGTGCTGGATGCCAGCACTCAGGAAATCGTGTCCACGGCCAAGCGCACCGGTGCCACCGTTCGTGGCCCGATCCCGCTGCCGAACAAGATCGAGAAATTCACGGTTCTCCGTGGTCCGCACATCGACAAGAAGTCGCGCGACCAGTGGGAGATCCGCACGCACAAGCGTCTCTTGGACATCGTTGATCCGACCCCCCAGACCGTGGACGCGCTGATGAAGCTCGACCTCGCCGCTGGCGTGGACGTCGAGATCAAAGTGTAAGGAGGGCGACAGATGCGTTCTGGTGTTATCGCCAAGAAGCTGGGCATGACCCGGCTGTTTCTGGAAAACGGCACGCAGGTGCCGGTGACCGTTCTGCAACTCGACAATCTTCAGGTCGTGGCGCAGCGCACCGCTGACAAGGACGGCTACACCGCTGTTCAGCTCGGCGCGGGCTCTGCCAAGGCCAAGAACACCACGGCCGCGCAGCGTGGCCACTTCGCCAAGGCGAACGTGGCGCCCAAGCGCAAGATCGCGGAATTCCGCGTGTCGGCCGAAAACCTGATCGATGTGGGCGCGGAAATCACCGCTGACCATTACCTTGCTGGTCAGTTCGTTGACATCGCCGGCACCTCGATCGGTAAGGGCTTTGCCGGTGCGATGAAGCGTCACAACTTCGGCGGTCTGCGGGCCTCGCACGGTGTGTCGGTTTCGCACCGTTCGCACGGTTCGACCGGCCAGTGCCAGGATCCGGGCAAAGTGTTCAAGGGGAAGAAGATGGCTGGCCATCTTGGCGCCGTGCGCACCACCACCCAGAACCTGCAGGTCGTCAAGACCGATGCCGACCGTGGTCTGATCCTTGTCAAGGGCGCTGTCCCCGGCAACAAGGGTGGCTGGGTCACCGTCAAGGACGCCGTGAAGAAAGCCGCTCCGGCTGGTATTCCGCTGCCCGCCGCCGTTCGCTCGGCTGCGCCTGCTGCTGCCGAAGGGGGTGAAGCATGAAACTTGATGTGATCAAGCTGGACGGCGGCAAGGCCGGTTCCATCGATCTGGACGAAGCGCTGTTCGGCCTTGAGCCGCGCGCCGACATCCTGCACCGTGTGGTCCGTTGGCAGCGCGCACGCGCGCAGGCTGGCACCCACTCGACGCTGGGCAAGTCGGACGTCAGCTACTCGACCAAGAAGATCTATCGCCAGAAGGGTACCGGCGGCGCACGCCACGGTTCCAAGAAGGCTCCGATCTTCCGTCACGGTGGCGTCTACAAGGGCCCGACCCCGCGGTCGCACGCCCATGACCTGCCGAAAAAGTTCCGCGCGCTTGGCCTGCGCCATGCGCTGTCGGCCAAGGCGAAAGCCGGTGAGCTGGTGATTCTGGATGCGGCCACCATGGCGGACGCCAAGACCGCCAACCTTGCCAAGATGGCCAAGGAACTGGGCTGGAAGCGCGCCCTGATCATCGACGGTGCTGCAGTTGACGCGAACTTCGCGCTGGCCGCCCGCAACCTCGATGGCGTTGACGTGCTGCCGACCATCGGCGCCAACGTCTATGACATCCTGAAGCGTGACACCCTGGTGATCACCAAAGCAGGTGTCGAAGCTCTGGAGGCTCGTTTGAAATGAGCGCGAAACCCGAACACTACGACCTGATCAAGAAGCCCGTCATCACCGAGAAAGCCACCATGGCTTCCGAAAATGGCGCGGTGGTTTTCCAGGTCGCCATGGATGCAACCAAGCCCCAGATCAAAGAAGCTGTGGAAGCAGTCTTCGGCGTGAAGGTGAAAGCGGTCAACACCACGATCACCAAAGGCAAGGTCAAGAAGTTCCGCGGCCGCACCGGCGAGCGGAGCGACAAGAAGAAGGCCTACGTTACCCTTGCTGAGGGAAACACTATCGACGTGACCACCGGTCTCTGATACAAGGCCCGGAATCTCGCGGCCCCGGTTTTCCGGGGCCGCAGATTTTTTCGACCAGGCAGGGCGCAACATCGTCTCGCCGACCAAATCGGGGATCTACGGAGCCCTATAACCTTTGGGTCCAGACTTGCGGACCCATCAGCTGACGGAAGACAGAAAGCATGGCACTTAAGTCGTATAAGCCGACGACGCCTGGCCAACGCGGGTTGGTTCTGATCGACCGTTCGGAACTGTGGAAAGGCCGTCCGGTCAAAACCCTTACCGAGGGTTTGACGAAGACCGGTGGCCGGAACAATACCGGACGCGTCACGATGTGGCACAAGGGTGGGGGCGCCAAGCGTCTTTACCGCGTTGTCGATTTCAAACGTCGTAAATTCGACATTCCGGCGGTCGTCGAGCGGATCGAATACGATCCGAACCGTACCGCCTTCATCGCCCTCGTGCGCTATACCGATGGCGAACTGGCCTATATCCTCGCTCCGCAGCGTCTGGCCGTTGGTGACACCGTCATCGCCGGTGCAAAGACCGACGTGAAGCCGGGCAACGCCATGCCGTTCTCGGGCATGCCGATCGGGACGATCGTCCACAACGTCGAACTGAAGCCCGGCAAGGGCGGTCAGTTGGCCCGTGCGGCTGGCACCTATGCCCAGTTCGTCGGCCGTGACGGTGGCTACGCCCAGATCCGCCTGTCCTCGGGCGAACTGCGCATGGTCCGTCAGGAA
>JALQYS010000254.1 GCA_023254015.1 Paracoccaceae bacterium | reverse complement strand
CTGGCGATCTGGACCTATCGGCCCATCGAGACCGGCCGCGCCGGCGCCGCAGGGGCACAGGAACCGCTGACGCCCACCGAAAAGACCGTGGCGCGTTATCTGGTGAACGGGTTTACCTCGAAGGAAATCGCGCTGGCGCTGGGCTGCTCGCCCCGCACGATCGAGGTGCATCGCGCCAACATGATCCGCAAGATGGGGGTGCGCAACAGCGCCGAGATGGTCAGCCGCCTTCTGGCTGCGCCGGTCTAGGGCGGGGTTTACCTTGCCGGCCCGTGCTTTATGCTGTGCGGGCGTCCATGGCCCGCTTGCCCGAGTGGTGGAATGGTAGACACAGGAGACTTAAAATCTCTAGGCCGCAAGGCCGTGCCGGTTCGAGTCCGGCCTCGGGCACCAGGGGGCAACTGATCCGGTAGGCGGTCTGCTGCGTAAACAGATCACACCCAACCGGAGCCGCCCATGCAGATTGTCAGCCTTTACGCCCTGACCGCCGTGATCTTTCTGATCCTGGATGCGATCATGTTGCGGCTTCACATGGCGCCGCTGTTTCAGCGCCACATCGGCGGCGCGATGCTGGACAACATCCGCATGGCGCCGGCGGTTCTGTTCTATCTCGCCTATGTGGTGGGGCTTTTGTATCTGGTGTCGGTGCCCGCACTGAAGGGCGGCACGTCGGTCTTGATCCCGGCGGCGGTTCTGGGGTTCATGGCCTATGGCACCTATGAATTTACCAGCTATGCGCTTATGAAGGGCTGGACCCTGCGCATGGTGGTAACCGATGTGACCTGGGGCACGGTGCTGACAGCCGTTTCCGCCTGGGGCGGGCTGGCGCTGACGCGGGCAATCTTCAAGGTTTGAATCATGATTCTTTACGGCATCTCCACCTGCGACACCTGCAAGAAGGCGCTCAAGGCGCTGGAGGGGGCGGGGCGACAGGTCACCTTCCGCGACATCCGCAAGGAGCCGCTGACCGAGGCCGAGATTGCCGAAATCGTCACCGAATTCGGCAGCCGGATCATCAACCGCCAATCGACGACCTATCGCAGCTTTTCCGATTTTCTGCGCGAATCTGAGCCCGAGGCCCAGCTTGCCGCCCAGCCGACGGTGATGAAGCGCCCGCTCATCAAGGCAGAGGGCTGGCATCTGGGATGGGATGCCGAGGTTCAGGCGGCGCTCTTGTAGCGCCAAAAGAAAACGGCCCCGCCAGGGGGCCGTTTCCGGTAATTTCGGGGCAGGTCAAAGCAGGCGCAGATCGCCGGCCGACTGTTTGCCATCGCGGCCCGACTGCAGCTCGTAGCCGATTTTCTGGTTGTCGTTCAGGCCCTTGAGGCCCGCACGTTCCACGGCCGAGATGTGCACGAACACGTCCTTGCCGCCATCATCGGGCGCAATGAAACCATAACCCTTGGTGCTGTTGAACCATTTCACGGTGCCGGTCGGCATTCCGTCTCTCCTATCTCAACCCTCCCGGGGCGTGATTGCCACGGGCCGTGCAATCAGGTCTTCTTGGGCCACGATAGGCGGTCAGAAAGTCTGTCGTCACTGCGGAAATCATGCCAAAGCTTTCGCTAAAATCAAGCGCGGAATCCGGCTCTTGATTCTATAGGGGCAAGAACGGGGAAATCCGATGCGGAATGCGGCGCTGATGCTGGGCATCATTGGCGGGCTTTGGGCGATGGTGGTGGGGTTTTTCGGCTATGGCTACACCAGTTTCATCGAACAGAATGGCGAGGCGGGGGATCTGTTCCAGCAGGTCGACCATCCTTTCGTGATCAAGGCGGCCAGCTTTCTTGCGCCGATTCTTGCCATTGCCGGTGCGGCCATGGCGCGGTCGCTGAATATTCCGGCTGGCGTCTTGATGCTGGCTTCGGCGGTGGCGATCTGGCTGGCCTTCGGCTTTGGCGTCTTTACCATGTTCCCGATTGCCATGTGCGGCCTCGGGGGTGTGCTGGCCCTGGCTGCGCGCCAGCCCGACAGCCACTGACGAAAACGCCGCCCGAAGGCGGCGTTTCCTGTGAAGATAAAGACGTCAATGCGAGGGCGGAAGGGTATCCAGCCCGAAGGTCGCCACCGCCTGATCGAAGCTGATGGTTTCGGTGCGGGTTTCGCCCAGACGGCGGACAGAAACCGTGCGATCCTCGACCTCTTTCATGCCGATGGCCAGAATGACCGGCACCTTGCCCACCGAGTGCTCACGGACCTTGTAGTTGATCTTTTCGTTCCGCGTATCGGCCTCGGCCCGGACCCCGGCCTTCTTCAGCGCGTTCACCACTTCGTAAACGTAGGAATCGGCGTCCGAAACGATGGAGGCCACGACCACCTGACGCGGGGCCAGCCAGAAGGGGAACTTGCCGGCGTAGTTCTCGATCAGGATGCCGATGAACCGCTCGAACGAGCCAAGAATGGCGCGATGCAGCATGACGGGGCGGTGCTTGGCCCCGTCTTCGCCGACGAATTCGGCATCCAGACGGTTCGGCAGGTTGAAATCGGCCTGGAAGGTGCCGCACTGCCATTCGCGGCCAATCGCGTCGGTCAGCTTGAAGTCCAGCTTCGGGCCATAGAAGGCGCCATCGCCCGGGTTGACCTCATAGGGCAGGCCCAAGCCTTCGATCGCCTTTTGCAGGGCGCCTTCGGCCTTGTCCCAGATCTCGTCAGAGCCCACGCGCACATCGGGGCGGGTGGAGAGCTTGATGTCGAACTTCTCAAATCCAAGGTCTTTGTAGACGCTGGACAAAAGCGCGATGAAGCCTGCGCATTCCGCCTCGATCTGGTCTTCGGTGCAGAAGATATGGGCGTCGTCCTGCGTGAACCCGCGCACGCGCATCAGCCCGTGCATGGAACCCGAAGATTCATAGCGGTGGCAGGAACCGAATTCGGCCAGACGCAGGGGCAGGTCGCGGTAGGATTTCAGGCCCTGATTGAACACCTGCACATGGCAGGGGCAGTTCATGGGTTTGAGCGCATTGATGCGCTTTTCCTTGGCGCCTTCCTCGTCGACCTCGACGATGAACATGTTCTCGCGGTAAGCCTCCCAGTGGCCCGACTTTTCCCAAAGGATGCGGTCAACCACTTGCGGCGTCTTGATTTCCTTGTAGCCCGCCACGCGCAGACGGCCGCGCATGTAATCTTCCAGCTGTCGATAGATCGTCCAGCCGTTCGGGTGCCAGAACACCATGCCCGGCGCTTCGTCCTGAATGTGGAACAGCTCCATTTCCCGGCCAAGCTTGCGGTGGTCGCGCTTGGCGGCCTCTTCCAGCATGGTCATGTGGGCCTTCAGGTCATCGCGGTTCTTGAAGGCCAGGCCGTAAATGCGCTGCAGCATCGGGCGGCTGGCATCGCCCAGCCAATAGGCCCCGGCGACATGGGTCAGCTTGAAGGCGTCGGCGGGCACCTGGCCGGTGTGCTGC
>JALQYS010000217.1 GCA_023254015.1 Paracoccaceae bacterium | reverse complement strand
AAGGCCAAGCGCAAGATCGGCATCCAGCCGGAAGACGGCGATCTGGTCGAATTCCTGGTGCCGAAGTCCAAGGTCATCGACGTTCAGGAAGGCGATCTTGTGAAGCGCGGGGACGTCATCGTCTCGGGCTCGCTCGATCCGCACGACATTCTGGAAGCGATGGGCATCGAGCCGCTGGCCGAATATCTCGTCGCGGAAATCCAGGAAGTCTATCGCTTGCAGGGCGTGAAGATCAACGACAAGCACATCGAAACGATCGTTCGTCAGATGCTGCAGAAGGTTGAGATCACGCACGCCGGGGACACGACGCTGCTTCCGGGCGAAGAAGTCGATCGTGAGGAAATGCTTGAGATCAACGCCAAGGCTGCCGTCACCGGCGGTGAGCCGGCGCAGGGCAAGCCGATCCTTCTGGGCATCACCAAGGCGTCGCTGCAGACCCGCAGCTTCATCTCGGCGGCTTCGTTCCAGGAAACCACCCGCGTGCTGACCGAGGCTTCGGTTCAGGGCAAGCGCGACAAGCTGGTTGGCCTGAAAGAGAACGTCATCGTCGGCCGCCTGATCCCGGCGGGCACCGGTGGCGCGACCAGCCGCGTCAAGAAGATCGCGGCCGACCGCGACCATCTGGTGGTCGAGGCCCGGCGCTCCGAGGCGGAATCCGCCGCGGCGCTGGTGGCACCGATGGATGTCATGGACGTCGAGGGCGAATCGGGTCTGGTCGATACGGTGGAAAGCCGCGACCTGTAAGACCTGTGATCTCTGGCAAAAGGCCCCTCGGGAAACCGGGGGGCCTTTCGCCTGCGCGCGTCGAGCCCGTTCCGGTCACTCCTTGCGGAGGCTTGCCGAGGCGTGCACGAAGTGCTCAACGAGGCAGAGGGCAAACAGGAGCCGCTATGGCAATCTCGGACAATCTGCGCGGCGTGGCCTATATGTGCCTGTCGATGCTGGCCTTCACGGTCAACGACACTTTCATGAAGGCCGTCACCGCGGAGGTGCCGCTGTTTCAGGTGATCTTCCTGCGCGGGCTGATCGCGATCGCCGGTCTGGTGGCGATGGGCCTTGTGACCGGCGCGTTCCGGCAAAAGTTGGTGGGCGGGGATTGGGGCCTGATCGGGCTGCGTTCCGTGGCGGAAATCTTTGCCACGCTCACCTTCCTGATTGCGCTTTTGCACATGCAACTGGCCAATCTCTCGGCCATCATGCAGGCCTTGCCTCTGGCCGTGACCCTTTCGGGGGCGCTGGTTTTTGGCGACCGGATCGGCTGGCGGCGCATGCTGGCGATTCTCGTCGGCTTCGCCGGCGTCATGATCATCATCCGCCCCGGCACAGACGCCTTTGACATCTGGTCGCTGATGGGCGTGGCCTCGGTTGTCTGCGTCGTGGTGCGAGACCTCTCTGTGCGCCGCCTTGGCCCACATGTGCCCTCGATCGTGGTGGCACTGGGGGCGGCCGTGACTGTCGCCCTGATGGGCCTCGGCCTGTCGGCCCTGCCAACCGAAGGCGCCGGCCTTGAAGGCATGACCGGCTGGCAGGAGCTGACGGTGGTGCACCTGGCGCAAGTGGCCGGGGCAGGGGGCTGCATTGTCGTCGGATACCTTTGTGCTGTCACCGCCATGCGCTGGGGTGACATCGGCCTTGTGGCGCCCTTCCGCTATACCTCTCTGCTTTGGGCGATCCTGCTGGGCTTTGTCGCTTTTGGCGATCTTCCCGACGGCTGGACCATGATCGGCGGGCTCGTTGTGGTGGCTTCGGGGATCTACACGCTCCTGCGGGAAAGGGCGGTGCGCCGCGCTCCCGCAGCCGCCAGCCGAGCGAGCGGTTGACATCGTCGGCGACTCCCCGTATCAGCCCCGCAATCCACCTGCCCGGATTCTCGGGCGGGTGGGTTCTGATTGCTTGATGTGGACATGATCCGGGCCCTGCCCCTGATCCTCTGAAAATCTCTGCATCCTGCCCTGACTGGGGCGATGATGCGGTTTTGGTGTTTTGCGATCCGCGCATTCACCCGTCGAGAAGCAGCGCCCCGGGTCGGGGCGAGTATTGACACCGCCCTGCGAAGGGCAACACGAGGAAGTTTGATGCCGACGATCCAACAGCTGATCCGCAAACCGCGGTCGCCAGTGGTCAGCAAGTCCAAGTCCCAGCACCTGGAATCCTGCCCGCAAAAGCGTGGGGTTTGCACCCGCGTTTACACCACCACCCCGAAAAAGCCGAACTCCGCTATGCGGAAAGTTGCAAAGGTGCGCCTGACCAACGGCTTTGAGGTCATCTCCTACATCCCCGGCGAAAAGCACAACCTGCAAGAGCACTCGGTTGTTCTTATCCGTGGCGGCCGTGTGAAAGACCTTCCCGGTGTGCGTTACCACATCCTGCGCGGTGTCCTGGATACCCAGGGTGTCAAAGATCGTCGTCAGCGTCGTTCGAAGTACGGCGCCAAGCGTCCGAAGTGAGGAGATAACAGATGTCCCGTCGTCACGCCGCTGAAAAGCGCGAAATCCTGCCTGACGCCAAATATGGCGACAAGGTTCTGACCAAGTTCATGAACAACCTGATGCTCGACGGCAAGAAGTCCGTCGCGGAATCGATCGTTTATGGCGCCCTTGACCGCGTTCAGTCCAAGCTGAAGCGCGAGCCGGTCGAAGCCTTCCACGAGGCCCTGAACAACGTGAAGCCGTCCGTCGAAGTGCGTTCGCGCCGCGTCGGTGGTGCCACCTACCAGGTTCCGGTCGAAGTCCGCACCGAGCGCCGCGAGGCTCTGGCGATCCGCTGGCTGATCACCGCCGCCCGCAAGCGCAACGAAAACACCATGGAAGAGCGTCTGGCCGCCGAACTGTCGGATGCCGTGAACAACCGTGGCACCGCCGTCAAAAAGCGGGAAGACACCCACAAGATGGCCGACGCGAACAAAGCGT
>JALQYS010000205.1 GCA_023254015.1 Paracoccaceae bacterium | reverse complement strand
CCCCACGGCCCCGATTTCCGAGATCACCAAGCTTGCTGACGGCCGACTTCTGGTGATCTGGCAAGACGCCACGTCAGATGCCCTTGCGATCAAGGGGCAACTTGTCTCGGCCGATGGAGATGCGCTTCTGGGTGCGGCCTTTGACGTGTCGGCCCAGCGCACCGCCTTTGAAACCCTGGGCGATGTGGTGGCGCTGAACAACGGCGGCTTCGCAATTTCCTGGACCAACGCCTACAGCCATCACATGGCCCGGATGTTCAAGGCCGATGGCACGGCGGCGGGCAATGACTTTCTGCTGACCGACAACGGCGCGACCTTTGCCCATGTCGGAGATGGCGAGATCACCGCCAAGGGCAACAGCCTTGTCGCCATGACCATCGGCATCCAGCGCGACGAAGGGCTGCAGAAGATGTTCGGTCAGGTCTGGTCCACGGCCAACACCATGGGACGGGTTGCAGAGGGAACGGGCGGCGGCAACCGGATGGACGGCACCGCCAAGGATGACCGGTTGTCCGGCAAGGGCGGCGCGGACAATCTGAACGGCTTTGCCGGCAACGACATCCTTCTGGGCGGCGACGGCAAGGACAAGCTGTCGGGCGGGGCCGGGCGTGACGTCCTGATGGGCGGGGCCGGGATCGACACATTGACCGGCGGGGCGGGTTCGGATGTGTTCATGTTCGCCGCCAAGACCGAAGGACCTGACCGCATCACCGATTTCTCGCGCGCGGAGGGGGACCGGATCACGCTGGACAACTTTGGGTTCGGCACGGATTACATCAGCACCATCCTGCCGCTGACTCATGTGTTCATCACCAATGATGCCACCGCCGATGAGGCTGGTTTCCACTTCAACACCACGACGCGGCTTCTCAGCTATGACGTCGACGGGGCGGCCGGGGCACAGACGCGGGTGAACATCGCCTATCTGACCGGGGTCAGCACCATCGAATACGGAGATCTGATGGTCTACTGATCCGGCTTTGCAGGCTTCGGTCCGGGCAACCGGGCCGATTGCACGCCAAGGGGGGCAAAGGCCTCGCGCAGGACGGTCGCCATGCCTTCGATCGCCGGCGAGGTGCCGCGTGGGCTGCGCCGCAGGATCACCCGGGCATAGTCGACAATCGGAAAGCCGTCCTCGGCAGTCAGCTCCCGGCACCCCACCGGGATCGTCGACCGTGACAGCGGCGCCACCGCCATGCCGTTCTGCACCGCAACGCGGAAGCCCCCCGCCATGTCGCAACTCCAGGCCGGACGCCAGTCGATCCGCTGCCGGGTCAACCCGGCCTCGGCAAAATCGCGGCTCCATTCCGAGCTGAAATAGACCGCCACCGGAACCGGGCGGCGCAGGTGCTGCTGATGGGTGGTCGAGGTGACCCAGACGGTCGGGTCGATGCACAAGACCTCTCCCTCTTGCACATAGGCCCAGTCATAGATCACCGCGAGGTCGATCTCGTCGGCCTCGAGCGCCCGCATCTGCGCCGTGGAATGGTCCACCCGGACCGAGACCTCCACCCCCTCGTGGCGTTCGTCAAAGGCGGCCAGAACCCGGGGCAGCACCGTGCCGGAATATTCGTCGGGAATCCCCACCCGCACCGGCCCGACCAGCGGCTTTTCCCGCAAGGCGACGGCGGCCTGATCCAGAAGCGCCACCACCTTGCGGGCATAGGGCAGCAACTGCTCGCCCCGTGGCGTCAGCACCACCCCGCGCGCCTGCCGTTCGAACAGGGGCTGGCCAAGGCTGTCTTCCAGCCGCTTGATCTGCAGCGAAACCGCCGATTGCGTGCGATAAAGCCGCGCCGCGGCATGCGTGACCGACCCGCTGTCGGCTACCGCCAGAAAGCTGCGCATCAGGTCGCTTTCAAGCGGAACGCTCACCACAGCACCCATGAATATTCCGAATGTCAGGGATGAAGCCTATTCGTTTGTGAAATGTCAAGCCAAGGCGCATAGCAACCGGGCAAGCAAAGGAGTCCGCCATGTTCGCCCGCCTGATGTCCCTGATCGAAACCCGCCGCTCGACCAAGTTCCTTCTGGATCGCAGCGATGACCGGCTTTTGGCAGATATCGGCCTGACACGCGCGGATATCGCGGCCATGCATCTTGGCCTTGGCCCGACCGAAGCCCGCACCAAGGCGTTCAGCTTCCCGTCCCTGCCGTTTCGCATTCGTCTCCCTGCCTGAACGGGCAGTCCTTCCGCGGGGAGCGCGCAAGCCTCCCCGCGGTTTTTTTCAATCACGCGACCGCAACCTCAGGGCGTCCACATGGTTGGGATGCCCTGTTGTCGCATCGAACCCCTGCATCGGTTGGGCCATGGTCAGGGCATTCAGAATCGCCTCTTCTGTCGCCTCGATGGCCGCCTCGAACAGGCTGGACAGGGCCTCTGCGGGCAGATCGGCCGCGGTTTCGGCCGTGGAAAACGCTAGCGCATAATCGCCCGACCCATGCGACAAGGCCGCCCCCGTGCGCGCCAGCCCGCCAAAGGACCGCGTGGCCAGACGGCGCAGAGTGCCTGCCTCAAGCGGGGCATCCGTGGCCAGAAGGATGACGATCGATCCATCGGCATCATGGGCGGCAAGATTGGCCACCGGCACGCCATCCACCCGCAGATGACCGCCGAAATTCGCCTGCACCAGAACGCCCAGCGTCCAGCCCCCCACCCGGCGCGAGGCGGTGCCGATCCCGCCCTTCAGGCCGAAGGCCACCGTTCCGGTGCCCGCCCCCACCGCACCCTCGGCCACGGGGCCCGAGCGGGCCGCGTCAATCGCCTGCCGGCATTCGTCCACCGTGGGGCGGGGCGCGCGAATGTCGTTCAGCCGCCCGTCATTGGTTTCCCCCACCACGGCATTGACCGAGGTGACAAGCCCATTGCCCGGTTGGGCCAGCGTATGGGCGATGATCGCCTCCATCGCCCGGCCCACGGCCAATGTGTTGGTCAGCAGGATAGGCGTTTCGATCTGGCCCAGTTCCTGCACCTGCGTCGCGCCGGCGAACTTGCCAAAGCCGTTCAGCACGGCCAGCGCCGCCCGAACCTTGTTGCGAAACAGGTTGCCGCCATGCGGCAGCATCGCCGTCGCACCGGTGCGGGTGCGGTCACCCTCGATCAAGGTGACATGGCCCACGGCCACGCCCGCCACATCGGTGATCGCGTTCAGCGGGCCCGTCGGGAGATGACCAACCCCATACCCCAATTCGCGCAAACGTGGCATCACAGCCCCTCTTCGTCGTCCTTCGGACGCTCATCGTGGCACGACGAGGCCCGAAGGGCTACGAGGAGTTTCACCCCAAAGCGTCGTTGCAGCGCTTGCAGGTCTGGGCGTGCTTGTGGCTGCCCACATCGGGCAGGATCTGCCAGCAGCGCTGGCACTTCTCGCCCTCGGCGGTTTCGAACACCACCGACACGCCCGGCACTTCGGGCAGACGGAAGGCCTCGGCCGGGGCCGGATCGCCCGTCAGCGAAATGCCGCTGGTGATGCACAGATCGGCAAAGTTGACCGACCTCAGCGCCGCAAGCAGCGCCCCGTCCTCGACATGCACCACCGGTGCCGCCTCAAGGCTGGCACCGATCACCTTGGCCGTGCGCTGCACCTCCAGCGCGCCGGTCACCACCCGGCGCGCGGCGCGGATGCCCTCCCACTTCGCCGCCAGCGCGTCATCGCGCCAAGCGGCTGGCGTTTCAGGGAAATCTTCCAGATGGACCGAGGCCTCGTCGCCCGGATTGCGGCACAGCCAGACCTCTTCCATGGTAAAGGTCAGGATCGGCGCCAGCCACGTGGTCAGCCGGTGGAACAAGAGATCCAGGACCGTCCGCGCAGCCCGGCGGCGAACGGAGGAAGGCGCGTCGCAGTAAAGGGTATCTTTACGGATGTCGAAATAGACTGCCGAAAGATCGGTGGTCGCAAAGGCGAACAGCTTCTGGAACACGCCCTGGAAATCATACTTGGCATAGCCTTGGCGCACCTCTGCGTCCAGCTCTGCCAGACGGTGCAGCACCCAGCGCTCCAGCTCTGGCATATCTGCCGGGGCGATCTTTTCGGCATCGGTAAACCCGGCCAGATTGCCCAGCATGAAGCGCATGGTGTTGCGCAGGCGGCGATAGCTGTCCGCCACCCCCTTCAGGATTTCTTTCCCGATCCGCAGGTCCACCGTGTAGTCCGACTGTGCCACCCACAGCCGCAGGATATCGGCGCCATATTCGTCGATCACCTGCTGCGGCGCCACGGTATTGCCCAGCGACTTGGACATTTTCATGCCCTTTTCGTCCAGCGTGAAACCATGGGTCAGCACACCGCGATACGGGGCCCGCCCCTTGGTGCCACAGGCCTGCAACATCGACGAATGGAACCAGCCGCGGTGCTGGTCGGTGCCCTCCAGATAAAGGTCGGCAATCCCGTCCTCGCTGCCGTCCTCGCGGTCGCGCAGCACGAAAGCATGGGTGGAGCCAGAGTCGAACCACACATCCAGCACGTCAAAGACCTGATTATAGGCCGCCGGATCGACGATACCGCCCAGAACCCGCTCCTTGAAGCCGGGCACATACCAGCAATCCGCGCCCTCGGCTTCGAACGCCGCCTTGATGCGGGCATTGACCTCGGGGTTGCGCAGAAGGAAATCGGCATCGGTCGGCTTGGCGCCCGCCTTGGTAAAGCTGGTCAAGGGCACGCCCCAGGCGCGCTGGCGCGACAGCACCCAATCGGGCCGGGCCTCGATCATGGAATAAAGCCGGTTGCGGCCCGAAACCGGGGTAAACTCCACCAGTTGGTTGATCGAATGCAGCGCACGCGCCCGGATGGTGTCGCCATAGGCGCCCTGCCCGTCGTCGATCTTGCGGTCAATGGCGGCGAACCATTGCGGGGTGTTGCGATAGATCACCGGGGCCTTGGACCGCCAGCTGTGCGGGTAGCTGTGCTTCAGCTTGCCCTTGGCAAACAGTGCGCCCGCACCGGCCAAAGTCTTGATGTTGCTCACATTCGCTGGGCCTTCCTTGCCATCGGGCAGGATGATGTGCTGGCCGCCGAACAGGGGCAGATCGGTGCGATAGGAACCGTCAGCCTCGACGTTGTAGGTCATCGGCAGGCCGAATTTCAGGCCCATCTGATAGTCGTCATCGCCATGGCTGGGCGCGGTATGCACAAAGCCCGTGCCCGCATCATCGGTCACATGGTCGCCCGCCACCATCGGTACCGGATAATCCCATTCCCCATTGCCGCCTTCGATGCCGGCATAGGGGTGCGAGAGGACCACGCCCTCGAATTCAGAAGGGGCGACGTCGCGCAGGCGGGTAAAAGCCTCGACCCGGGCGGATTTCATCACCGCCTCGGCCAGCGCATCGGCCAGCAGGATCACCTCGCCCACCTGTGCGGTGGAATGTTCGCCCAGCACATCAACCCGATAGGCGCCATAGGCGATGCCGGGGCCATAGGCGACGGCGCGGTTTTGCGGGATGGTCCAGGGCGTCGTGGTCCAGATCACGACCGTCGCGCCATCAAGGCCCGACTTGGGCTTGAACCGCACCCAGACCATATGGCTCGTATGGTCATGATACTCCACCTCCGCCTCGGCCAGCGCGGTCTTTTCGACCGGAGACCACATGACGGGCTTGGAGCCCTGATACAATGTCCCGTTCATCAGGAACTTCATGAACTCATCCGCGATTACCGCCTCGGCGTGGTAATCCATGGTGAGATAGGGCTTTTCCCATTTGCCGGTGACACCCAGCCGCTTGAACTCGGCCCGCTGCACGTCGATCCAGCCCTCGGCGAACTTGCGGCATTCCTGACGGAAGGCCACGACATCGACGTCGTCCTTGTTCAGCCCCTTGGCGCGGTATTGCTCTTCGATCTTCCATTCGATCGGCAGACCGTGGCAATCCCAGCCCGGCACATAGCGGGCATCGCGGCCCATCATCTGCTGGCTGCGCACCACCATATCTTTCAGGATCTTGTTCAGTGCGTGGCCGATGTGCAGATGGCCATTGGCATAGGGGGGGCCATCATGCAGGGTAAAATCCTTGCGGCCCTTCTTGGCGCGCAACCGGTCATACACGCCCATCTTTTCCCAACGGGCCAGCCAATCGGGTTCACGCTGCGGCAGGCCCGCGCGCATGGGAAAGTCGGTTTCCGGCAGGAAAACGGTGTCACGGTAATCGGTTTCGGGCGTGTCAGTCTTGGGCGTATCGGCGCACATCGGATGCGGTCCTTGGCAAAGGGGAATGGGTCGATGGAAGGGCCAGCGGAACGCGGCCGAAATCCCGGCGCCCCGTCAGGACGCCGGG
>JALQYS010000150.1 GCA_023254015.1 Paracoccaceae bacterium | reverse complement strand
GCGATGTTCAACCGCTCGGCCCGCGACAACATCGCCTATGGCCGCCCCGAGGCGACCGAGGCCGAGATCATTGCCGCCTCCAGGGCCGCCGAGGCGCATGACTTCATCGACAGTATGATCGACCATCAGGGCCGGCGCGGCTATGACGCTTTCCTTGGTGAACGCGGGGTCAAACTGTCGGGTGGGCAGCGGCAGCGCATCGCGTTGGCTCGCGCTTTCCTGAAAGACGCGCCGATCCTTGTGCTGGATGAGGCGACAAGCGCCCTTGATTCCGAGGTGGAAGCCAGCATACAGGCGGCACTTGCCCGGGTGATGGAGGGCAAGACGGTGCTGGCCATTGCTCACCGGCTTTCCACCATCGCCGCCATGGACCGGATCATCGTGATGGAGCAGGGCCGGATCGTCGAGATCGGCGATCATGCCAGCCTTCTGGCGCGGGGCGGGGTCTATGCGCGCTACTGGAACCGCCAGTCGGGCGGCTTTCTTGGGACAGAGGACGAACAGGCGTGAAGATCAGCATCGAACGGTTGGGCCATCTGGGCGACGGCATTGCCATGGGTGAGGCCGGGCCGATCTATGCGCCGGGGTTTCTGCCGGGTGAGGTGGTCGAAGGCGATCTGGTCAAGGATACGCTGACCGGGGGCAAGATCGTCACCCCTTCGCCCGACCGGGTGAAACCGCCTTGCGCCCATGCCCGCAGTTGCGGCGGTTGCCTGATGCAGCACGCCGCCGACGGGTTTGTGGCGACCTGGAAAGAGGGCATCGTGCGTGGCGCGCTGGCCGGGCAGGGGCTGGAGGCGCCTTTCCGGCCGATGGCCACCTCTCCGACCCGCTCGCGCCGCCGCGCCACGCTGACCGGGCGCAAGACCAAGGGCGGGGTTCTGATGGGCTTTCACGCCCGCGGGTCCGACGTTCTGGTGCCGATCCCGAATTGCCAGCTGCTGCATCCTGATCTTGTGGCGGCCTTTCCCGGCCTTGAGGCGATGGTCAAGCTGGGTGGCAGCCGGTCAACCGAGGTGCAGTTGACGGTGACACGCAGCCTTGCCGGGCCGGACGTGGCGGTGACCGGCGGAAAAGAGCTGGACGCGCAGATGCGGATGGATCTGGCGCGGCTGTGCGAGACCCATGGCTTTGCCCGTCTGACCTGGGATGGAGAGACCATCGCCCTGCGCGCCGCGCCCATGCAACGCTTTGGCCGGGCCCTTGTGGCCCCGCCGCCTGGGGCCTTTCTTCAGGCCACGGCCGAAGGCGAAAGCGCGCTGTTGCAGGCCGTGGCGCTGGCCATCGGCCCGGCCCGCCGGGTGGTTGACCTTTTTGCTGGCTGTGGAACCTTCAGCCTGCCCCTGGCCGAACGCGCCGAGGTGCACGCAGTCGAGGGAGAGGCCACCATGACCGCCGCCCTGGAAAAGGGTGCGCGCAATGCCGAAGGGCTGAAGCGTCTGACGGTTGAAACCCGCGATCTGTTCCGCCGCCCGCTGGAGCCGGATGAATTCAAGGGCGTCGATGCCGTGGTCATCGACCCGCCCCGCGCCGGGGCCGAGGCGCAGACGGCCCGTCTGGTTGCCGCGAAGGTGCCGGTCATCGCCTACGTCTCGTGCAACCCGGCAACCTTTGCCCGGGACGCAAAGGCGCTGATCCAGTCTGGCTATCGGCTGGATTGGGTGCAGGTGGTCGACCAGTTCCGCTGGTCCTCGCATGTCGAACTGGCGGCGCGGCTGTCGCGCTGACCTTCGGTTGAAAAGCGTGTGAATTCTGCCGCAAGGGTGGTTCTGCATCTGGCCGGATCGGCAAAAAAACGCTAAGTGGCAGGGAAAATCATCGCGGCGTCGATCCGCGTCAGGCTGGGGCAATTGCGGCACATGGGTTTTCTGCGGGTTCTTCTTCTTGTGGTGTTGGGGCTGGGGCTAAGCGCCTGTGGCAGCAGCAAGTTCAAGACCTATAACGGGCCGGAGGTGACGGAGATTCAGGTCAGCAAATCCGACCGCAAGATGTATCTGCTGCACAATGACGAGGTGCTGAAGACCTACAAGATCGGTCTTGGCTTCAACCCCGTGGGCCACAAGCAGTTCGAAGGCGACGGCAAGACGCCCGAAGGCACCTATTACATCAGCCACCGCAACCCCAAGTCCGAATTCCATCTGTCTTTGGGCATCAGCTATCCCAATGAGGCAGACCGCGCCTTCGCCTCGACCAAGGGCAAGCCGCCGGGGGGGGACATCTTCATTCACGGCGGACCAAACCGGAAGGTGACCAAGCGGGACTGGACCGCCGGCTGCATCGCCGTGACCGACCGGCAGATGGAGCGGATCTATGCCATGGTCAAGCCGGGGACGCCCATCCATATCCTGCCGTGACGGGGAAAAAGAAAGGGGCCGCTGAGGCCCCTGTTCCTTGTGCAGATCGCTGACCGTCAAGCGCCGGTCAGCAAGGTCCACCAGATCTTGCCGCTTGCTTCCTGATACCAGGCAAAGCCCAGGTTCCGCGCCTCGCCGTCCAGAATGATGTCGCGGGTATCGCGCTGCGCCATCCAGGAGGTCAGGGTTTCCAGCTCGGTCTCATAGGTTTCCGAGATCAGCTCTCCAAGAAACTTGCCCGGATAGCCCACACGCTGCACCCGCAAGAGCGGCGAAGAGCCGTCCGACCCGAAATGCCAGGGGCGGTTCTGCACCGACATGTCGCGCGAATGGGTCAGGGCGGCAGCGTTCAGCTGGGCGTTCAGCGCAAGCGGTGCCGCACCGCGGGCGGCCCGCAAGGTGTTGATCGAATCCAGAACCCGATACGGGATTTCCTCGGCGGTCGCGCCGTTGATCCGGTAGACCCGGGGCAGCGGTCTGCCATCGGCGCCCACGCTGGGCTGGCTGGCGCCAACGCCACAAGCTGCAAGCCCGGTGGAGGCCAGCCCCAACAAAAGCACGGTCCGTCTGTTCATGTCTTGCCACCAAAAAAAGCCCCCTCGGGGGCCAGCTTGCGACGTCTTTATCCAAAGAGCGGCGCGGGATCAAACGCAACTCTGCGTGACTTGCTCGAAACAATCCTGCCGTTTCCTGCCGATCTGTTGGCGGATGACGGGGCTTTGATTTGCGAAGCGGGCGTCCGGGGTGTAGAGACCGCGCAATTCTATCCTTACGGAGACCAGCGGATGACCGCCGACACACGATTTTCGCTGAACCGCCGCCGCTTTATCGCCAGCGCGGCGGCCCTGACCAGCGCAGCCGCCCTTCCCGCCTTTGCCCAGTCCACCGATGGCAGCACCGAAATGATGCCCGCCGCGGGCGGCATGGTGCGCAACAACATCTCCAGCTTCCGCATGCTGGATTGGCAGGATTATTTCGACAACACCCGCAAGGGGGCGATTCTTGTCGACATCACGTCGCGCGCGCTGCATTTCTGGTCCGAGGATCAGTCGATCTATCGGCTTTACCCCACCTCGGTTCCCCTGTCCGAAGAGCTGACCCGGCGCGGCCGCACCGAGGTTGTCGAAAAGGTCGTCAATCCCTCCTGGCGCCCGACCCCCTCGATGCGCGAGCGCAACCCGGAATGGCCCGAAGTGGTCGAGGGCGGCGCCCCGGACAATCCGCTTGGCACCCGTGCGCTGTATCTGAGCTGGACCTACTACCGCATCCACGGCACCCATGACACCCGCAAGATCGGGCGTCGGTCGTCGAATGGCTGTGTGGGCCTTTACAACGAACATATTCAGGAACTGTTCGAGATGGCGCAGGTTGGCACGCAAGTGTTGCTAATTTGACGACATGGCCTTCCCGGCAGCAGTGGCTGCCAACGGGTGCATTGCAAATCACCCGGCAAGCTGTTTAGGAAGGCGGCATGAGGAATTGTCTTGGGTGTGTGGCGTCGCCTCTGAAAAATTCGGCGTCATACGAAATCTGGAGGTCACTATGAAAAAGATCGCTCTCGCTGCCGCTCTGTCGGTTGCTGCTACCACCGCTTTCGCTGGCGGCATGGCCGAGCCCGTGATGGAGCCGGCTGTTGTCGAAGCTGGCACCTCGTCGTCGGGCGGCATGCTGGTTCCGCTGCTGCTGCTGGTCGTCGTGGCCGCTGCTGTGGCTTCGAACTAATCCTTCGCGGATTGGAATTGGAAAGAGCGGCAGGGTTCCTGCCGCTCTTTTCTTTTGCGCTGCGTGAATGGGTCGGGATGGGCCGGGTCAGACCCAGCCCGCAAGGTTTTCCCGGATGGCCGAAACCAGCGCCTGAATATGGGCGGCATCATCGTTCAGGCAGGGGATATAAGTGAACTCCTCGCCGCCGGCATGTTCGAAGGACTCGCGGATCTCGCCGTTGATCTCTTCCAGCGTCTCGATGCAATCGGCCGAGAAGGCGGGGGCGATGACGGCAATGCGTTTTTTGCCCTGTTTCGCCAGGTCGGCGACATGGTTCACCGTATAGGGCTTCAGCCACTCTTCCCGGCCAAAGACCGACTGGAACGTGGTGTCGATGTCGGCCTTCTGCCAGCCCAGCCGTTCGCGCAAGAGCCGCGTGGTCTTGGCGCATTGGCAGTGATAGGGGTCGCCCTCCATCAGATAGCGGATCGGCATGCCGTGATAGCTGGCCACCAGCACATCGGGGCGATGGTCCAGCTGGGCATAGGCCCGCTCCACCGATTGGGCCAGCGCCTCGATATAGGCCGGGTGGTCAAAGTATTCCGGCACGACGCGCACCGCCGGCTGGCGCTTTTCCTTGGTCAGGGCCTTGAAGAAGGCGTCATTGGCAGTGGCCGAGGTTGCGCCCGCGTAATGCGGATAAAGCGGAAAGAACAGGATCTTTTCGCAGCCCGCCGCCACCATCGCCCGCACCTTCGATTCGGTCGAAGGGTTGCCATAGCGCATGCAGAAATCCACCATCACCTTGTCGCCATGGGCGTCTTTCAGGGCCGCGGCGATGGCTGCCGTCTGGTCCTTGGTGATCGTCATCAGCGGGCTTTCGCCCTTTTCATGGTTCCAGATCAGCTTGTAATTCGCGCCCGAGGTGAAGGGCCGTTTCGTCAGGATGATCAGCTGCAACAGCGGCTGCCATTTCCAGTTCGGAATGTCGATCACGCGCTTGTCTGACAGGAACTCGTTCAGATAGCGGCGCATCGACCAATAGTCATAGTTGTCCGGCGTGCCAAGGTTGGCCAGAAGGATGCCGACCTTGGGCGCCTTCACCGATGGATGGTTGGCAGGGGCATGGGCCAGACGGCCGGTTCCGGGCATGACGTCGGTCATTTCTATCCTCGTGTTGCTGTGCCCGAGATAACCCTCGGGGCCGCAGGGTCAACCGTTTCCGCGCGAAAGCGGCTGTTCGGCTGCGTTCAGCGCATCCGCCAGCCGCGCTGCCGCGGAGCCGGGGCGCAAGGGCTTTTGCTGGCTTTCGTGCGGCGCCCAACCGGTCAGGCAGATGATCTCGAAGGTCGCGGGGATGCGGCCTTCAGCTGTGGCAAAGCGGTCGTGGTAAATCTGTGCGGCCCGCAGCAGCACCGCCGGCTGTGTCGGCCGCCGCAGGCGCGCGGCAAGGGCGTTGCCCTCGCCCATGGCGCGCAGGTCGCGCATCAGGTGCAGGGCATCGCGGTAAAGCACCGTCTTGGTGAAACTGTCGGCCACCGGCAGCGCAAATCCCGCTCGGGACAACAGCCCCCCCAGATCGCGGATCTCGCCCATCGGCAAGACGCGCGGCGACAGACCGCCCGTCACCTCGGTCTCGGCCTCGGCCAGTGCGGCGCGCAACTCGTGCAGGGTCTGCCCGCCGAACATCAGGCCGATGAACAGCCCGTCCGCCCGCAGCGC
The DNA here is from genome assembly GCA_023254015.1 of Paracoccaceae bacterium. Classification (GTDB taxonomy): domain Bacteria; phylum Pseudomonadota; class Alphaproteobacteria; order Rhodobacterales; family Rhodobacteraceae; genus Tabrizicola_A. The sequence continues at coordinate 10,569 of JALQYS010000150.1, read as the reverse complement.
GCGGCGGCATTGCACCAACTGACCGACCGGGTCATTGGACCAATGCAGCGCCATGGCATGCACCACCAGATCCTGCATGCCTTCCTGCAGCGCCAGCACCTCGTCGTCGGGCACCGAGCGGAAATTCGGCCAGACCGACGGAAAAGGCGTGACGATGACCGGGTCCGTAAAGGTTCTGTTAACCTCGGTCAGTCTTTCCTGAACCTCAAGCGCGGCCTCTTCCTGCAGGAACAGGGCGGTCGCGCGGGCGCGGTGCAGGGCCAGTGCCTTGCGGTCGGTCAGAAGGGGCGGGGTTGGGCTCATGTCGGCGGAACATAGGGGGCGGGGACGGGAATGCAAGAAGCAGCGCTGCAGGCGGCCCTGCATCTGGTCTATCCGCCGCAATGTCTGGTCTGCGGCGCATTGGTGACCAGTGATTTCGGGCTGTGCGGCAGCTGCTGGCGCGACACGCCCTTCATCTCGGGGCTGGTCTGCGATCTGTGCGGAGTCCCCCTGCCTGGAGAAGAAACGGGCAAGGCCGAACATTGCGACGATTGCCTGACCATCGCACGGCCCTGGTCGCGGGGCAGGGCGGCGCTTTTGTACAAGGACAACGCCCGTCACATGGTTCTGGCGCTGAAACATGGCGACCGGCTTGATCTGGTCCGGCCCGCTGCGACCTGGATGCTGCGCGCGGCCGCCCCAATTCTGGAGCCGGGGATGCTGGTGGCGCCGGTTCCCTTGCACTGGCTACGGCTGTTCCGCCGCCGCTACAACCAGTCGGCGCTGTTGTCCCGCGCGATTGCCCGCGCCTCGCGGCTCGATCACTGTCCTGACCTGCTGATTCGCCGCCGCAGCACCGGCACGCAAGAGGGGCGGGGTCGGGATGACCGCTTTGCCAATATGGCGCAGGCCATCGCGCTGCATCCAAAACGCGCCAAACTGGTTGAGGGGCGGCATGTCCTGTTGGTGGATGATGTGATGACCTCGGGTGCCACTCTGGCCGCGGCGGCGGAGGCCTGCGTGGGCGGTGGCGCGCGGGCGGTTTCGGTTCTGACCATGGCGCGCGTTGCGAAGGATGCCTAAATCCTTATAGTCGCGCCAAACGCCAAGGACGGGCCCCATGAAACCGGTTGAAATCTACACCACCCAGACCTGCCCCTATTGCATCGCCGCCAAGCGGCTGCTGACGAAAAAGGGGGTCGACTTCAAGGAAATCGACGTGGGCGGCCAGCCGCAACTGCGCGCTGCCATGACGCAGCGCGCGGGCGGGCGCACCTCGGTGCCGCAGATCTTCATCGACGGTGTCCACGTGGGCGGCTGCGATGACATCCACGCGCTGGATCACGCGGGCAAGCTTGACCCGAGGCTGGCCTGACGCCGATGCGTGCGGGGCTGGTTCAACTGAACGTAGGCGATGATCCGGCGGCGAACCTGCCGGTGACCGTTGATCTTGTCCGCCGGGCCGCGGCCGCCGGCGCGGGCTTTGTGCTGACGCCAGAATGCACGAATGCCCTGTCGGGCAATCGCGCCCATCAAAAGGCCGTGCTGCGCCACGAAGAGGATGACGCCACCCTGTCCGCCCTTCGGGACGAGGCCGCGCGTGCCGGGATCTGGCTGTTGATCGGCTCGATCGGGGTGCTGACCCATGATGCCGATGGCCGCTTTGCCAACCGGTCGTTCCTGATCGCGCCGTCGGGCGAGATTGCCGCGCGCTATGACAAGATCCACATGTTCGACGTCAACGTGTCGGAAACCGAGATCTACCGCGAATCCTCAGCCTATCGTCCGGGCGCGGCGGCCGTTCTGGCCGATGCGGGCTTTGCGAAAATCGGCATGTCGGTCTGCTATGACCTGCGCTTTCCGCATCTCTTCCGACGGCTGGCGCAGGCGGGGGCGCAGATCCTGACGGTTCCTGCCGCCTTCAACCACATCACTGGGGCGGCCCATTGGGAGGTGCTTTTGCGCGCCCGCGCCATCGAGACCGGCTGTTTCGTTCTGGCCTCGGCCCAGACCGGGTTCCATGCCGAAACAGGCGGCAAGGGGCGGCGGACCTATGGCCATTCTCTGGCCATCGCGCCCTGGGGCGAGGTGCTGGCCGATGCCGGAACCGAACCGGGGGTGACACTTGTCGATCTGGATCTGGCCGAGGTGGCCCGCGCGCGGGGGCGGGTGCCCAGCCTGTCGCACGACCGCGAGTTCGCCGGCCCATGAACGACCGCACCGACGATCTTGCGGTGTCGCTGTTTGGCGAGCTGTTCATGGCCGATCAGTTGGCGCGCAACCGCGTGTCCAAGGCGCTGCCCAAGGGGATGGAGCTGTCGCATTTCTCGGTGCTGAACCATCTGGCGCGGATCAATGATGAACGCACGCCTGCCCAGTTGGCCCGTGCCTTTCACGTCACTCGCGGGGCGATGACCAACACCCTGACCAAGCTGGAATGGGCCGGGCATATCCATATCCGCCCCGATTGGGATGACGCCCGGCAAAAGTTCGTCGCCATCTCGCCCTCGGGTCGGGCGGCGCGCGATGCGGCGGTGGCGGCGGTGATCCCGATGATCGCCGATGTCGTGCAGACGCTGGGTGCCGAGAAGGTGCGCGCGGTGCTGCCCATCCTGCGCGAGATGCGGCAAAAGCTGGAAGGCGAGGGCTGATCTTTACGCCTTTGGCCGATTGTCGACGATTCGCACGGCCTTGCCCTGACTGCGCGGCACATCTCCGGGTTGGCCAACCCGTGCGGTGATCGAAACGCCAAGCATCTGCTTCACCCGCTTTTGCAGGCCCCGGGCCTGGGCGGCGCGGATCTCGTCAGAGGTGGCTTCGGCGGTCTCGACCCAGACTGTCATGCTGTCCAGCCGCCCCTCGCGCGTCAGTTCGATCTGGAAATGCGGGCTCAGGCCCGGATGGGCCAGAAGCTGTTCCTCGATCTGGCTGGGAAACACATTGACGCCGCGCAGGATGAACATGTCATCGCTGCGCCCCCGCAGCTTTTCGATCCGCCGCATGCTGCGGGCGGTGCCCGGCAAGAGGCGGGTCAGATCGCGCGTCCGATAGCGGATGATCGGCAGCGCCTCTTTGGTCAGCGAGGTCAGCACCAGCTCGCCCACCTGCCCATCGGGCAGGACCGCGCCGGATTCAGGGTCGATGATCTCGGCAAGGAAATGATCCTCCCACAGATGCTGGCCATCCTTGGTTTCGACACATTCGATGGCCACGCCCGGCCCGATCACTTCGGACAAGCCATAACAATCCAGCGCGTGCATGTCGAAGGCTTGCTCGATTTCGGTGCGCATGGCATTCGTCCAGGGCTCGCCGCCAAAGATGCCGACCTGCAGCGGAGATTTGCGCGGATCGCGGCCCTGCGCGCGGTATTCGTCAAGGATCGACAGCATGTAGGAGGGGGTCGATCCGATGGTGGTCGCGCCGAAATCCTCGATCAGTGAGACCTGACGGGGGGTCATGCCGCCCGAGACCGGGACCACCGTGCAGCCCAGCTTCTCGGCCCCGTAGTGAAAGCCAAGCCCGCCGGTAAAAAGCCCATAGCCATAGGCCAGATGCACGATGTCCCCCGGCCGGGTGCCGCAGGCCCGCATCGACCGGGCCATGATCCCGGCCCAGGTATCCAGGTCTTTGGCTGTATAGCCCACCACGGTCGGCTTGCCCGTTGTGCCCGAAGAGGCATGCAGCCGCACCACCTGTTCCCGCGGGACGGCAAACATGCCGAAGGGAAAGTTCGCCCTGAGGTCGGCCTTCTGGGTAAAGGGAAAACGGCGAAGATCGTCCAGCGAGGTCAGATCGTCAGGATGCACGCCCGCCGCCGCAAAGGCCGCCTGATAATGCGGCACATGGGCGTGGGCATGGGCCAGCGACCATTTCAGCCGCGTCAGTTGCAGGGCCTCGATCTCGTCGCGCGACGCGGTTTCGATGGGGTCAAGGGTCTGGCGGCGGGGTGAAAGGTCACGCATGGGGCATCCTTCGCAAAACAGCGAACTGGTCGATGCCTGAACAGAAACAGTGGATTAGGGCTTTGTGATGGCAAGGCCCCCGAAGCGGGAAAAAAGGCCTAGGGTCTTGCCGGAATGTAGCGCATCTGCGCCCGCATGACCGCCACCTTGCGCCCATCCTCGCCGCGGATCGCGACATCAAACAGCGCCGACCGGCCGGAACGGGCAAGGAATTCGCCTGTTGCCGTCAAGGTCTCACCCAGCTTGCCCGGGCTGACAAAGGTGATGGTGTTGGTCTGCGTGACGGCCTGTTCGCCCGTGGAATTGGCGGCAAGGCCCGCCGCGCAATCGGCCAGCAGATGCACCACGCCGCCATGGGCCGTGCGGTGGCCGTTCAGATGCCGCGGCTCCAGCCGCAAGCGCAGTTCCGACCGGCCCTCACGCGCCTCGACCAACTCGACCCCCATCTCATGCGGGGCCGGGTCATTGGCCCAGAAGGCCTGCATCCCCGGCGTGATCCTGTCGGTCATTCATTCATCCAGCAATTCGTGAACCATCGGGATCACCTTTTCACCGTAAAGCCGCAGACAGTCCATAAGCTGCCCATGCGGAACCGGGCCGCTGGTGTATTTCAGATCAAACCGCTGCACCCCAAGGTCGCGCATCGCAGCGGCGATCTTGCGCGCCACGGTTTCCGGGCTGCCGACGTAAAGCGAGCCATGCTCGATCTCCGCCAGATAGCGGTCCTTTGTGGTGGGGGGCCAGCCGCGTTCGCGCCCGATGCGGCCGAACATCTCGGCGTAATGCGGCCAAAGTGCCTCGCGGGCCTCGGTGTCGGTCGCGGCAACAAAGCCGGGGGAATGGATACCGATGGGGCGCAGCGGGCGGCCAAGCTGGGTGCAGGCGCGTTGATAAAGATCGACATAGGGCGCAAAGCGGCGCGGGTCGCCCCCGATGATGGCCAGCATCAGCTGCAGATCGTTGCGCACCACGCGCACCACCGATTCGGGGCTGCCGCCCACCCCGACCCAGACCGTCATCGGCTGGGCCAGCGGCGGATAGACCATCTGATTGGCCAGCGGGCTGCGGTGCTGACCCGACCAGCTGAAGGGATTTTCCTTCGAAAGCTTTGCAAAGATCTCAAGCTTTTCTTCGAACAGCACATCATAATCACGCAGATCATAGCCAAAAAGTGGATAGCTTTCGGTAAAGCTGCCACGGCCAAGGATCGGCTCTGCCCGACCGTTCGACAGGGCGTTCAGCGTCGAAAACCGCTGAAACACTCGGATCGGATCATCAGAAGACAGCACGGTGACAGCCGTGCCCAGCCGGATGCGCCGGGTTTTCGACGCGATGGCGCCAAGGATCACCTCGGGCGAGGAGATCGCGAAATCAGATCTGTGATGTTCGCCCAGACCGATGAAGTGGATGCCAAGTTCATCGGCCAGAACCGCCTGATCCACCACGTCGCGCAAAACCTGATCCATCGGTTTGGGCTGGCCGTCCGGGCCAAGGCTGACGTCGCCAAAAGTATCCAGTCCAAGTTCTACGCGGGGCATGATCCGGCCTTTCCTGTTCTTGCCGGCAGGATAAGCTTGCCGTGCCGCAAGGAAAAGCGGTTAGCCTTGCACAGACTTTGTGCATGACACATATAAATATTTGAATGTTTAATTCCGATATGCTACGCGGACAACGAAGATTTAGGAAAGGGAGCGCCTTGGCACATCATCACCTGAAACTCGCCGGTCTGATCCTTGCCCTGTCGACCTTGCCGGTCCTTGCGGGCGAGATCGTGGTGCAGCCGATCGAAGTTCCTGAAATGAAGGCGCTTTTTGGTCGGGTTGAAAGCCGTTTCGTCGTTCCGGCGCGCTCGCGCATCGGGGGCACGCTGACGGCGCTGGACGTGACCGAAGGGTCCGAGGCCAAGGCCGGGCAGGTCATTGCCCGCATTTCCGACCCCAAGCTCGAATCGCAGCTTGCCGCCACCGAGGCCCGCATCGCTTCGGCCAAATCACAGCTTGAAAACGCCGAGACCGAGTTGAAGCGGAACGAAGAGCTTTTGGCCAAAGGCGCCACGACCTCCCAGCGCGTCGATCAGGTGCGCACCACGGTCGAGGTTGCCCGCAACGCCGTGGCCGAGGCCGAAGCCGCGCGGCAGGTGACCGCCACCCTGATCGCCGATGGCGATGTGCTGGCGCCGGCCGATGGCCGCGTCCTGTCGGTGCCGGTGCGTCTGGGCGCCGTTGTCATGCCGGGCGAGCCGGTGGCGACCATCACCGGCGGCGGCGTGTTCTTGCGGCTGGCCATTCCCGAACGGCATGCGAACGGCCTGACCGTCGGCGCAGAGGTCGATGTCGACGCGGGCAAGGGCCGGATCGAAAAGGTCTATCCCCAGATCGAACAGGGGCGGGTGATCGTCGATGTGGCGGTTGACGGGCTGTCGGACACGTTCATCGGCCAGCGCGTTCTGGTTCAGGTGCCGGTCGAGATGCGGCAGGTTCTGGCCGTGCCCGATGCGGCCATCGAACAGCGCGCTGGGCTTGACCTTGTCAGGATCAAGACATCCGAGGGCGAGGTGAAGGTCACCGTCATCCCGGGGGGCGAGGTTGCCGGGCCGGACGGGCCCTTGCGTGAAATCCTGACGGGCCTTCGGGCTGGCGATACGGTGATGGTCCCATGAGCGCGCCCGAAAAGACCCCCGAAAAGGGCACCGAAACCCTCACCGCCTCTGGTATTGCCGGCAATCTGACGCGGGCCTTCATCACCAGCCCGCTGACGCCGCTGTTCCTGCTGGCGGCGCTGATCCTTGGCCTTGTCGCCCTTGTGACGCTGCCGCGCGAGGAAGAGCCGCAGATCTCGGTGCCCATGGTCGATATCCATGTGCGTGCGGATGGGTTGCGGGCCGAAGATGCGGTCAAACTGGTGACCGAGCCCCTGGAAACCATCGTGAAATCCATTCCCGGGGTGGAGCATGTCTATTCCCAGACCCGGGACGACATGACCATGGTCACCGCGCGGTTTGTCGTCGGCACCTCGGGCGATTCCGCGATCCTGCGCGTGCACGAAAAGCTGCGCGCCAACATGGACCGGATTCCCGATGGCATTCCCGAACCGCTGATCGTCGGACGGGGGATTGACGATGTGGCGATCATGGTCGTCACCCTGTCGCCCAAGCCCGAGGTTGCCAGCCGCTGGACCGCCGCCGACCTGACCCGCGTCGCGCGCGAGGTTCAGGTGGACGTGGCCGCCCTGGACGATATCGGCCTGACCTACATTGTCGGCGACCAGCCCGAGGAAATCCGCATCACGCCCGATCCCGAGAGGCTGGCCGAGGCGGGGCTCACCTTGCAGGCGCTGGCAGGCAAGGTCGAGGGGGCGAACAAGGCCTTTGCCTTGGGCACCATCCGCCAAGACGGAAAGCAGATTGATCTGGCCGCCGGCGAAACGCTGCAAAGCCTTGACCAGATTGCCAATCTTCTGGTCACAACCCGCGATGGGCGCCCGGTTTATCTGCGCGATGTCGCGACGGTCAGCCTGAAAACCGACCCCAAGGAGAACCGCGTTTTCACCATGGCACGCGACGCTGCGACGGCCGAGGGCGTGGCGTCATTCCACGACCGCCTGCCTGCCGTGTCGCTTGCGGTGGCCAAGCGTCCCGGCGCCAATGCCGTGGCGATTGCCGAGGAAATCCGCCACGCCATCGCCGGTCTGCAGGGCGACATCATTCCCGATGATCTGACGGTGGAATTCACCCGCGACTATGGCGAAAGTGCGAACGAAAAGGCCAATGAACTGCTGTTCCATCTGGCCTTGGCCACGCTCTCCATCGTGGTGCTGGTCTGGATCGCCATTGGCTGGCGCGAGGCCGTGGTGGTGCTGATCGTCATTCCGGTGACGATCCTGCTCACGCTCTTTGCTGCCCGGATCATGGGCTATACCCTGAACCGGGTCAGCCTGTTCGCGCTGATCTTCTCGATCGGCATCCTGGTGGATGACGCCATCGTGGTGATCGAAAACATCGCCCGTCACTGGGCGATGAAGGACGGGCGCAGCCGCACTCAGGCCGCCATCGATGCCGTCAGCGAGGTGGGCAACCCGACCATCGTGGCCACCCTGACCGTGGTTGCGGCTCTGCTGCCGATGCTGTTCGTCTCGGGCATGATGGGCCCCTACATGAGCCCCATTCCCGCCAATGCCAGCGCAGCGATGGTGTTTTCGTTCTTTGTCGCGGTCATGGTGACGCCCTGGCTGATGATGAAACTTGGCAAGGCCCATGGCGGTGCCGAGGGGCATGGCCACCATGAGGCGTCGGATGGCGGCGCGCTGGGCCGGGCCTATCGCAAGGTGGCCCGCCCCATCCTGTCCAGCCGCAAGAATGCCAACCGCTTTCTTCTGGCGGTGACGATTGCCACGCTGCTGTCGATGGGCCTCTTCTACACCAAATCGGTGACGGTCAAGCTTTTGCCGTTCGACAATAAATCCGAACTGGCCGTGGTGCTGGACATGCCGCGCGGGTCGTCGGTTGAGGAAACCGATCGCGTGCTGACCCAGATCGCCAAGGCGCTGGAGCCGGTGGAGGAGATCATCTCGATCCAAAGCCACGCCGGAACCGCCGCGCCGTTCAACTTCAACGGGCTGGTGCGGCACTATTACCTGCGGGGCGAGCCGCGCTATGGCGACCTGCAGGTGAACCTGTCGCCCAAGGGCGAGCGCGACCGTGAAAGCCACGAGATCGCGCTCGATCTGCGGCAGCGGGTGCTGGCGCTGGACCTGCCCAAGGGTGCGGTGATCAAGGTGGTGGAACCTCCGCCGGGCCCGCCGGTCATGGCCACCCTTCTGGCCGAGGTTTACGGCCCCGATGCCGAAACCCGCCGCGCCGTTGCCAGCAAACTGCGGGAAATCTTTGCCAGCATCCCCTTCATTGTTGATGTGGATGACAGCTTTGGCGTGCCTGCCGAACGTCAGCGCCTGGTGCTGAACGATGCCAACCTTGACTTCCACAAGGTCGAGCAGGGTGACGTCTTCCAGACCATCGGCATGCTGTATGGCGGCACGACGGTGGGCTATTCGCACCGCTCCGAAGGGCGCCAGCCGCTGCCGATCCGCCTTGCCGCCGACAAGGCCGACATGGTTCTGGACGAACGCGCGTTGTCCACGCCCATTCCGGCGAACCTTCTGCCGGGGGATCGGTCGGTGGTCGAGCTGGGCGATGTGGTCGAGGTCAAGACCGAGATGCAGTCCTTCCCGATCTTCCGCCACAATGGCCGCGCGGCCGAGATGGTGACGGCCGAACTGGCCGGTGACTTCGAGGCCCCGCTTTACGGCATCATGGCCGTTGACCGGGCCATCGAAGAGGCGGATTGGGGCGATCTGCCCAAGCCCGAGATCAGCCTGCATGGCGTTCCCGAAGATCAGTCGAAGCCCACGGTTCTGTGGGATGGCGAATGGGAAGTGACCTGGGTCACCTTCCGCGACATGGGGGCGGCGTTCGGTGTGGCGCTTTTGGGGATCTACATCCTTGTCGTGGCGCAGTTCGGCAAGTTCAAGCTGCCGCTGGTGATCCTGACGCCGGTGCCGCTGACCTTCATCGGCATCATGCTGGGCCACTGGATGTTCGGCGCGCCCTTCTCGGCGACGTCGATGATCGGCTTCATCGCGCTGGCCGGGATCATCGTGCGGAACTCGATCCTCCTGGTGGACTTCATCATCCACGCCAACAAGCCCGGCGTGCCCCTGGTTGAAGTACTGCTTGAGGCCGGGGCGATTCGCTTCAAGCCGATCCTCTTGACGGCGCTGGCCGCCATCATCGGCGCGGTCACCATCCTGACCGACCCGATCTTTCAGGGTCTGGCGATCAGCCTGCTGTTCGGCCTGATCTCCTCTACCCTGCTGACAGTGCTGGTCATTCCCGCGATCTACATTCGCGGCGAAAAGCCTGCCAAGGGCTGACAGAAAGGGCCGCCTTCGGGCGGCCTTTTTCCGGGTCAATCATTGCAAATGAAATGACTTGATTTGCGGGCCATCCCGTGTCACGTTATGGAATATCGTTGCATATGCAACGAATAGGGGCCGCCATGAAGATCGAACAAATCCACCACGTCGCCTATCGCTGCAAGGATGCGAAAGAGACGGTCGAGTTTTACACAAAGATGCTGAACATGGACTTCGTTCTGGCCATCGCCGAGGACCATGTGCCCTCTACCCACGAGCCCGACCCCTATATGCACCTGTTCCTCGATGCCGGGAACGGCAACGTTCTGGCGTTCTTCGAATTGCCGACCAAGCCCGAGATGGGCCGCGACCCGAACACCCCGAAATGGGTGCAGCACATCGCTTTCAAGGTAAAGGACCGCGACACGCTGCTGCAATTCAAGGACCATCTGGAAAAGAACGGGGTGGATGTGCTGGGCGTCACCGACCATTCCATTTTCCATTCGATCTATTTCTTCGACCCGAACGGCCATCGGGTAGAGTTGGCCTGCCCCGACCCGGAGGAAGACGCGCTGCTGGCGCGGATGGCTGACTCGGCCCTTGCGCACGACGACTCGGCTCAGGCTCGCGCCGCGCAGGAGGCCGCCGACACGTATTCCCTGGCAGCGCACGGACTCGACTGGCCGGATGAATCCGTGGGCAGGGTCGAAGATTA
>JALQYS010000336.1 GCA_023254015.1 Paracoccaceae bacterium | reverse complement strand
GGCGATGGCCACCTTGCGGGCCGAGGCCTTGTCGCCAAGGGCGCGCATGGTTTCGGCGCGCGGGCCGATAAAGGTGATGCCGGCCTGATCGCAGGCTTCGACGAAGTCGGGGTTTTCCGACAGAAGGCCATAGCCCGGGTGGATCGCATCGGCGCCGGCCATCTTGGCGACCCGGATGATTTCCGGGATCGAGAGGTAAGCGCCGACCGGCGACATCCCCTCGCCGATCAGATAGGCCTCATCCGCCTTGAAGCGGTGCAGCGAGAGCTTGTCTTCCTCGGCATAGACGGCGACCGTCTTCTTGCCCATCTCGTTGGCGGCGCGCATCACGCGGATGGCGATTTCACCGCGGTTGGCGACAAGGATTTTGCGGAATTCGGGCATGGGGACGCCTTAAGGTGATCCTTGGGGTGCGTATTAAACTGTTCAAAAGACGGGGGTGTATAAGACAACTCCCGTCAGGGACACCGTTGCACATTGTAATTGAACAGCACGCTTTGACGCTCTTTGGTCACTGGCTCTGCCCCGACCATGATCTCAAGCCAGTTCGACAATTCGCTGTTGCGAAGGCGATCATCCAACAGATCTTCGTCGATCGCATAACGCCAAGCGATGTCGCGGCGGCTACGGTCAGCGCCAAGTGTTCGCAGGGCATCAACATAGGCGTCAAGATCGGCCGGATCCCGGAAATAGTTTTCAACCCCGATTACCGTTTCAGAGTACCGCACCAGGACGTCGGATAGGTCGCGGAGCGTATACTCTGGATGATACTGCACCCCCCAGAACACGCCATTCTCATGCCGGATCTCGCCTGCCTGGATTTCGCTCATGGCATTGGTCGCAGTAATGATCATGCCTTCTGCGGGTCGGGTTACATGGTCCGTATGCACAGCAGGCGCATCGTAGCAAGAGGGCCTGCCGGCATGCATCGGGTGAGAATGACCGCTGTCAGTTAGGCAGATCCGGCGAGCAAAACCTATCTCGCGCCCACGGTGGTTCATCTCGACGAGCCCTCCGGCCGCGACAGTCGCAACCTGCAGGCCCCAGCAGGAGCCGAAGAAAGGTGTGCCGATCTGAAACACCCGACGCGCAAAATCAACTTGCCGAGCGACTTCTGGACGGTCTTCGTAGATGTTGAGTGCGGAGCCGGTCAGCACGATGCCATCGTAGGCTTCGAGCGGTAGCCGCGGGGCCAAGTCAGTGTCAGGCATGTCATAGACATCGACCTGAAGGCCCGGCGCCAGACCCCGCAAGACCTCGGCATAGCGCTCACCTTGAGAGAATCCGCCGATCTTACGGGAAAGCTCGCGCGATGCGTGAATGTTGCCTTCGGCAACCAGAATCTTCTTCATGGCCTGTTCCCCAAAAACCGTTCGTCAGAGCCGAATCCATGTGGTTTTGACTTCGGTGTATTCCGCAAGAGCGTGAAGCGACTTGTCGCGGCCCGTTCCTGACTGCTTCACTCCTCCGAAAGGCGTTGTGATGTCGCAGGCGTCGTAGCAATTCACATAGACAATGCCTGCATGCAGCGCCTTGGCGACCTTGTGCGCTTCAGACAGATGGTCGCTCCAGACCGCGGCGGCCAGGCCATAGGGGCTGTCATTGGCCACTTGGACAGCTTCCTCGGCGCTGTCGACGGCGATCACTGACAACACAGGTCCGAAGATTTCCTCACGCGCAATGCGCATGTCGTTCGTCACGTTGTCAAAGACCGTCGGGGCAACATAGGCTCCACCCGTTTCGGCTAGTGCACGGTGTCCGCCTGTGACCACGCGGGCACCTTCGCCAACTGCGGAATCGATGTAGCCCATGACGCGGTCCGCATGACGGTTATCGACCAGTGCGCCCAGTCGGGTCTCCGGGTCCAACGGATTCGCCGGCTGCCGACTCTTGGCAAACTCGGCGATGATCTCGACCACCTTGTTGTGGATCGGCCGTTCAACAATCAGGCGTGAAGGCGCAATGCAGACTTCGCCCTGATTGGCGAACATGCATTCGGCAGCGGTGATGGCAGCAGTTTCAAGATCCGCATAAGAGGACAAGATGATGTTGGGGCTCTTCCCACCCAGTTCCAACCCGATCTTCTTCAGGTTCGACTTCGCGGCATATTCCATGAGAAGACGGCCAGTCGCGGTCGATCCGGTGAAGTAGACCCCGTCAACATCCATATGGCTTGCCAGAGCCTTACCGGCCTGGTGGCCGAAGCCGGGCACGACATTCAGCACGCCTTCGGGGATGCCTGCCTCTAGAGCGAGTTGGCCGATGCGGATCGCCGTCAATGGAGACTGCTCGGCTGGTTTCAGGACCACGGAATTGCCCATGGCCAGTGCGGGTGCGCATTTCCATGCAGCCGTCACCATCGGGAAGTTCCACGGCACGATCGCGCCGACCACACCGAGGGGTTCGCGGGTGATGAGAGCAAGATCCCGCTCCGGCGTCGGCGCGATCTCGTCATAGACCTTGTCGATGGATTCTGCATACCAATCGAAGCAGCGGGCGGCCGAGTTCACGTCGCCCGCGATCGAGGCTGCAATCGGCTTGCCCATGTCCAGTGTCTCGAGAAGCGCCAGTTCATGCAGATTGTCGCGCAGGAGAGCCGCAAAACGTTGGAGAATACGCTTGCGTTCCGCTGGGGCTCGCGAGGCCCAGCGACGGTCAGAAAACGCACGTCGCGCCGCTGCGACTGCCAGATCGACATCTGCAGCGTCGCAGGCTGCGACCTGGCACAAGACGCGACCGTCGATGGGCGATCGGCAATCGAAGGTCGCGCCGGAGGAGGCCTGTACCATCTTCCCGTCGATCAGTGCCCGTCCCTCGAATGCAAGGGCCTCTGCTCGCTGCTGCCATTCGCCTGCGGTTGCCGGGACGCGTGTCGCTTCATTCATTTGAGATACCTGGATGTTCGGCGGAGTGGGATCGCGGAGTAGCAACGTGGGCGCGAGGACGACCTCGCGCCCAGCCTGGTCAATACTTCAGCATCAGACCGCCATCGACGATCATCTCGGTGCCGGTGACATAGGAAGATGCGTCAGACAGCAGGAACATGGCCGCGTCTGCCATGTCAGTTGCCCGACCGACACGCTTCATCGGCACGTAGTCTGCCACCGCTTTCTTGTCGTCTTCGCTCCAGCGTTCCTGCATCGGCGTTAGTGTTACGCCCGGGTGGATCACGTTGGAGCGGATGCCCTCCGCCGCAAGTTGCATCGCAACCGACTTGGACATGGCGACGACAGCCAGCTTGCCTGCCACATAGGCGTCTTGCGGCTTTGTGTCGCCACGCAGGCACTGGATAGTCCCAAAATGAACCATGGACCCGCCGTTCCCTGATTTCCGCATCAAAGGGACAGCCGCACGGACGGTGTGGACCATCGACTTCAGGTTGATATCCATCACCCGATCCCACACAGCCATGTCGATGTCGAGCAGCGAGACATCCTTGCCGAACAAAAGCACGCCGGCAATATTCGCCAGATAGTCGATGCGACCGAACTTGGTGTAGGCCGCATTGATGGCCCCGGCAACGAAAGCCTCGTCCGTCAGATCGCCCTGTGCATAGGTCAGCCGATCGCCTTCAACCAGCGACGCTGGCTTGTCCTTAAGGTCAATGCCCAGAACCGATGCGCCCGCTGCCAGGAGCTTCTCGGTCAGCGCAAGGCCCATTCCGCCGCCGGCACCAGTCACAACGGCAACGCGGCCCGTGAAGTCATATTTGATCATGTCACCTCCCAGAGTTCTGATTCATGAAATGCGACGGCACCAAGTGTTTTCTAAGCGTGTTGCCATACGCAATATGTTGCCTTATACGAAACACAAGGTTGCAGATCAACACGAATGTAAGGGAGGCATCATGTCCGTTATCGAAGTTGTTTCGCCGATCGACGGCGCCAAGATGGCAGTAGGCGCGACCGCCAGCACCGGTGAGGTCGAATGTGCTCTGGCACAGGGCGAACAGGCCTATTCCGGCTGGAAGCGCAGTTCGAACGAGGAGCGCGCGCGCCTTGTGACCGCGCTCGCCGATGAACTGATCCGCCGCAAGGATGACCTTGCGCGGGCCTTGACGCGATCAATTGGGCGCCCAGCGACGCAGGCTGATGAAACGGCACGTTTCAAGACCGTCACCTTGACCCAGATCGAGGCGCTATCGCAAGTCGGCGAAGAAAAATATCCATCGGACGGCAGCATCACCCGCTTTACCCGACGCAGCCCGCAGGGCGTGCATTTGTCGATCGCACCCTGGAACTATCCA
>JALQYS010000051.1 GCA_023254015.1 Paracoccaceae bacterium | reverse complement strand
TCTTGTATGGCGTGGTGCTGCTGGCCCTCACGGTGGGCCTGCTGGTCAGTCTGGTGCTCAGGACCCCGCTCAAGGTCGACATCGTGCGTGACCGCGCGGGCCGCCTGGGAGCGGATGGTGTCCGACCGGACCCTGCTGGGCGCCTTCATCGGGGGGGAGTTCGCGCAATCGGACCTGATCGCCCCGCGGGAGGGGAGCCATCAGCGCGCCGGGGTGACGGTGGGCGGTTACGGGGTTCATGAGCTGATCCCGGGCCTCTACGCCGACGGGTTCCTGACCTTCGGGGCGGGCCGGAACACCCTTGAGATGGAGATCGGGGCGCTCGATCTGGACGGGGACTACACCAGCCGGACCCTGACCGCCGGGACCGCGCTCAGCGGGCTGATCGACCGGGGCGCCTATCAGATCCTGCCGGAGCTCTCGCTGACCTACGGGCGGGTCCGGATCGGCGAGGCCGAGTTCACCGGCCACGCCTTCGGCTTGACAGACGACACGCTCCGGCTTGAGGGGGGCGAGGTGTCGCGCACGGCGATCAGCTTCACGCCCGAGATCCGGTTCACGGCGGACGGCACCCCGGTCGCGCAGAGCCGGGCCGTGTTCAGCCTCGCGCCGCGCCTGACCTGTCAGAGGCTGGACGCCCTCATCGTTGAGGAGGCCTGCGGCGGGGGGCTGGAGATCGGCTTCACCGGCCGGTCCGAGGACGGGCTCTCGACCTTCACGGCGCGCGCCGGGACGGAGCGGATCTCGGGTCGGAGCGCGACCACGCTCCAGCTCGGGGTGAACGTCCGGTTCTGAGCAACGGTTGCGGGCCCCTGACGGGGGCCCGCGCCTCACCAGACCTGCGCGCCGAGGTCGGAGCGGCGCAGGAGCTGCTCGAATCCGACCGGGGTGTCCGCGGCGCAGGGTTCGTAGATCATCTCGTGGATCAGCTCCCCGTCGATGTGACGGATCACGGCGTGCCAGCGCAGACGCAGGTCCTCCGGCTGGTCGTCCCCGATGCTCACGATGCGGCTGCTGACGCAGCTGACCATCAGAAGCTCCCCGTCCGACGCCTCGCGGAGATAATCGCTCCCGTCGCAATAATGGGCGGCCTCGTTGACCAGGTGTCGGCGGGTCTCCGCCCCGATCAGATCGCTGGTCTGTGGCCAGACGCGACGGAACCCGTCAGAGACCCCGACGATCTGAAGACCCGGGCCGCGGGCCAGGGCGCGGAGGTTCTGCTGCGGCCGAAGGCAGGCGATCTCGGCCGCCAGACGCCCCTCATGCAGCCCCAACATGACATCGCGGAGCCGGAGCGCCATCACCCGGGTCGGCTCCCAGGTGCCGCGCTCCCATTTCGACACGGTCGCCTGCGATACCCCAAC
This sequence comes from Paracoccaceae bacterium, assembly GCA_023254015.1. Taxonomy (GTDB): domain Bacteria; phylum Pseudomonadota; class Alphaproteobacteria; order Rhodobacterales; family Rhodobacteraceae; genus Tabrizicola_A. Next base: position 9,963 of record JALQYS010000051.1, on the reverse strand, counting down.
CATGTCAGCAAGCGCGCTCTGCTTGATCCGGTTCAGGGACCGCCAGCGGGTAATGTCTGATCCGTTCACCCCTGTTTTCCGTTCGACTACAGAAAGGGGGATCGCTGTAGCCCGGATCAAGCGGTCAGAGAATGCTCTCTTACGACTACGGCTGTATCAAAAGTTTAGTTTTCCATAAGGAACAAAGGATTGCGTTGCTGGAAATGTTCAGGACCATCTATGCCAAATGACGAAACTCACGCGGCTTAGCCTTGGTCAAAAACGACCGTATTTGACCTTCTTATTCTGACCAGAGGTTTTTGTCTGGCTTGCCGCAAGCGATGGCGATTTTCTGCCGTTCGCAGTTGCGGCATCTCGACGTAGAGGGCGTGAATCAGACGTCCACCCCTTGGGGTGAACCCAAGGAAGAAAAGCATGTCGCAGCCCGGATGTGTGGGTAGGGATGGACCTGACCCGGATCGACGCCTTACAGTCTCGAGAATTCCCTTAGAACGTTCAACATTCCCCGAGGTTTTCGACATGCGGCTCTCCACGTTTCGGATCAAGAACTACCGCTCCATCCAGGACAGCGGCGAGATTTCAGCCTCCCGGATCACGGCTCTTCTGGGGCGGAACGAAAGCGGCAAGTCGAACCTCCTGCGGGCCCTGACCCATGTGAATCCCGTCGGTGGCCTGCAGCCCCTGAACGGCGTGAAGGACTTCCCGCGCAACCGTCGGCTGGAGGAATGCAGCGAGCATACCCCTGTAGCTGTCACGACCTGGGCCCTGAACGAGCATGAGCAGGCTCACATCTCCAAGCTCTGGCCTCGTGCGCGGCCAGATGAACCCATCACGATCGAGCGCTTCTACGGCGCGAAGCGCACCATATTTATTCCACGCGATGATCTGTCTTTCGACACGGCCGCCATCGAGAAAGCTGTGGAGAAGATCGGCGCCAGCGTCAAAGCGGCGGCATCCAGGGTCGAAGACGCCGCAGCCAAATTGGGCCTCGAGACGGCCGCCGACACATTCAAGGCCGCGGCTTCGCCCCAGAAGGATGCTCAGGGCTGGGCAACCGCCGCGATCGCGGCGATCGAGGCCCTCCGCACGGAACTGGCTAAGGCCGACGAGGATCTCACCGACAAGCAGGAAGAGGTTCTGACGGGCCTGCAGAAGGGCGCACAGGCGATCGCTGGAGACGAAAAGGCACATGCCGCGGCCCGTACCTGGCTGATGGAGCAGCTGCCGCTGTTCGTCTATTTCGACGACTACCCCGAGATTCCTGGCCACCAGAGCATCCCCGCATTTCTGAAGCGCAAGGCGGAAGGCGCGATGGAAAAGGGGGAGGTGAATTTCGAGAAGCTCTGCAAGGTGGCCGGCCTCGATCCGAGCAAGCTACAGGGGTTGCAGAAGTCGGACACCGAGCAGCGGAACCAGCTCGCGAACAGGGCGAGCGCGGTGGTCTCAGGAGAATTGCAAAAGCGATGGACCGACCGAAAGGTTAAGGTCCGCTTCAATCTGGATGGCGACGATCTCCAGACCTTCGTGTCGGACACCGCACACACCTTCGATGTGGACGTGAACCTGAGCGAGCGCAGCCGCGGGTTCCAGTGGTTCTTCGGCTTCTATACTGCCTTCGCAGCTGACACAGACAACGGTGACAAGGATAAGGCGATCCTGCTGCTCGACGAGCCCGGGCTCTACCTGCACGCCAAGTCCCAGGGAGACCTGCTTACCCACCTCGAGGACGATTTCGAGAACCAGATTCTCTACACCACGCATTCCCCATTCATGGTCCCGACCAGGCACCTCGACTGGGTGCGGACGGTCAACATCGCCGAGGCCGACGGGACCACGGTCACGAACAACCCGTCCGGTGACCGGAAGACCCTATTCCCCCTCCAGGCAGCCCTTGGCTACGACCTGGCGCAGAGCCTCTTCATCGGCGGGAGCAACCTGATCGTCGAGGGCGTAACCGATTTCTGGATCCTGTCGGCGGTGTCGGAATATCTGGCCTCCCAAGGCAGGAAGAGCCTCGACGAGAGCCTGACGATCACGCCGGCCGGCGGCGCTCAGAAGATCCCCTACATGGCCGCGCTGCTGGCGTCGGAGAACCTGAACGTGCTGGTCCTACTCGACCACGAGAAGGACGCGATCTCGACCCGGGAAGATCTCCTGAAAACGAAGGTCCTCCGGGAGAACAACATCCTATCGATTGGTGATGCCTTCGAGGAGGACGCGCGTCCCAAGGATGCCGACATCGAGGACCTGCTCGACGCCGATGTCTACGAGAAGCTCGTCCGCGACAGCCATGCTCCCGAGATCGGGAAGAAGAAGCTTACCGTGAACGATCGTATCCCGCGGCTTGCCAAGCGCATGGAGCAGGCTCTCAAGGGCGTCGACGTGGAGTTCAGCAAGACCCGCCCTGCCCGGCTGTTCCTTGAGAAGATGGGTCAGGCGCCTGCCGACGTTCTGACCCCGGACGCCCTCGACAGGTTCGAGCGCCTGATCGTGACAATCAACGAGAAGCTGGCGCGCCACATCGCCCGGGATGCGGGCACCTTCCAGTGAGCGTATCGCGTTGGCAGCTGCGAACATGTGCCTGGAACAGGCCACTTGAAGATTGACGGGATATACCTAAATGAGTATCAAGACAAAGGAAGCATCGCTCAAGCCGTGTCGCTGGGTCGGGAGTTCGCTGAAGGACCTTCAGGATTTCCCGGTCCAGGTCAGGAAAGACATCGGGACCGCCTTGATGTTCGCGCAAGCAGGCCAGAAGGCCGGCAGCGCCAAGCCATATAAGGGTGTCGGTTCCGGCGTCCTGGAGATCGTGGACGATCATGACGGGGACACCTATCGGTGCGTCTACCTCCTCCGCCTGCAGGGGGTCGTGTATGTTTTGCACGCCTTCCAGAAGAAATCAAAGACGGGCATCAAGACGCCGCCCAAGGACATCGAAATGATCAAGTCTCGGATCAAGCTCGCCGAGGACGATTACAAAAAGAGGCCACTACCATGACAGACGAAATCACAAACAGCGCCGGTAACGTCTTCGAGGATCTTGGCCTCGAGGACGCCGAAGAACTGAGCCTGAAAGCTGCGCTCGCGATCCAGGTCGCCTCCATCATCAAGCATCGTCACCTGACGCAGCGCGATGCCGGAGATCTTCTTGGCATTCCTCAGTCCCATGTCTCCAAGATCATGAACGGCAAGCTCGAAGGCATCACGTCTGACAGGATCCTGCGGATGCTGCTCAAGCTCGGTCGCGACATCGATATCGTGATCAAGAAGAAGAGTCCGAAGGTCGATCAGGGTCGCCTGTCGATCGCAACACCGAAGAAGCGCGTTCCGGTGGCGGCCTAAGAACTTCCGCCACCAGATGATCGAGGCAGGTCCGGAGGTCTGGAAGGGTGTAGATTCCGGCACACGAAGGAAGACAGTCCAGAGTTCAGTTCCACCATTCCAGTTATCATAACCGAGTTCCGCGATCTCGCGGTTACAAGGTTTCACATGACAGAAGGAAATCAAATGGACGGTGGTGTTGGTCGAACCGTCGGTCTCCTGGGTGGTGAGACGACGCTGCAGGCAAAGGTCCTGAATGCCACGGATGCCCACGAACTGCTTCTGAAGGGCCTGCCTGTCGCCTCCGTGCTACATCTCGTTTCAAAGGCGGCTTGCCTGGAAGATGGGTAAGCTTGCGCCGAGGGCCGTCTGGTTTGGTTGGTGTTTGGGTGTTAGCGGACGTCCTCATGGACGCACACGAAGACACCCCCCGCATTCAGGTTTTATCGGTTTCGGACACAGGCCGTCGTCGCCGATGGGCGGAGGCCGAGAAGGTTCGCATCATAGAAGAAAGCTATCAGGCTGGCGCGTCCTTGGCCGACGTTGCGCGGCGCCATGATGTTTCTCGGTCTCAACTTTATGATTGGCGTTATCGGCACAAGCACGGCTTGCTGGGTTGTGGCCCGCAATTTTTGCGGGTTGTTCCGGTGGAGGATGGCTTTGTTCCCCCGGATGTTGCCCCTGTGCAGCAATCGTCGGTCATGACCATCGACCTTGGTCCGGGATTTCGCGTGGCGATCCCGTCTGACTTTGACATGGAGGCTGCCGCACGGCTGCTCAATAACCTGAAGGTGCGGCCATGATCGCGTTTCCGGCAGGGACGAAAGTCTGGATCGCCGGTGGCGTCACGGACATGCGGTGCGGGATGAATTCGCTGGCGCTGAAAGTCCAGCAGGGTCTCGGGCGCGATCCCCATAGTGGCGAGATCTTCTGCTTTCGCGGGCGCAAGGCCGACATGGTGAAACTTTTGTGGTTCGATGGCATCGGCACATCGCTCTATGCAAAACGCCTTGAGGCCGGAAAATTTGTCTGGCCGTCGAGCGCCACGGGCGAGGCTGTTGCGATATCCGCAGCCCAGGTCGGCTATCTTCTGGACGGAATCGATTGGCGCAATCCGCGCTGGACGCAGAGACCGAAAAAGATCGGTTGATCCATCGGAAACGCCTGTATTTGTTGGATTATGTGGCGTCTCATGGTATGAGGTGCCATGCCCAATTCCGTCTCAGAACTCGAGAAACTGCGCGCTGAGCTGGCGGCCACGAAGGCCGAACTTGCGCAGGCACGTGCGGTCGTCTCGACCTCAGAGGCGATGATCGCCGGGCTCAAACTTGAGATCGCGCTGCTCAAGCGCGAGCAATATGGCCACAGCTCGGAACGGACGTCGCGGCTGATCGACCAGCTGGAATTGCAGCTGGAGGAATTGGTGACCGATGCTGCGGAGGATGCGGCGCGGGCCGAAAAGACCACGAAAGTCGCGGCGTTCGCGCGCAAAAAACCGGTGCGCAAGCCATTCCCTGAGCATTTGCCGCGCGAGCGGGTGGTGATCGAAGCGCCAACAACCTGCACCTGTTGCGGGTCGGATCGCATCGTGAAGATGGGGGAGGATATCACTGAGACGCTGGAGGTGGTGCCGCGGCAGTGGAAGGTGATCCAGACCGTGCGCGAGAAGTTCACCTGCCGGGCTTGTGAAAAGATCAGCCAGCCGCCTGCGCCGTTCCACCCGATCCCGCGCGGTTGGGCAGGGCCGAGCCTTCTGGCGATGATCATCTACGAAAAATACGGCCAGCATCAGCCTTTGAACCGTCAGGCCGAGCGCTATGCCCGGGAAGGTGTGGAGCTGAGCCTCTCGACGCTGGCCGATCAGGTCGGTGCCGTGGCTGAGTTGCTCAAGCCGCTCCATGATCTGATCGAGGCGCATGTCCGGGAGGCAACACGGCTGCATGGTGACGACACCACAGTGCCGCTCTTGGCCCGGGGCGGCACGAAGACCGCACGGCTTTGGACCTATGTCCGTGACGACCGTCCCTTCGGGGGCGCAGCACCACCTGCCGTGATCTTCCGCTTCTCGCGTGACCGGAGCGGCGAACATCCGACTGAGCATCTGACGGGGTGGAAGGGGATCCTCCAGGCCGATGCCTATGCCGGCTACAACGACCTCTACCTCGGCGACCGTAAGCCGGGGCCTGTTCTCCCCGCGCTGTGTTGGTCACATGCGCGCCGCAAGTTCTTCGAACTGGCCGACGTCGAGGGGAACATCCGCAAGGGCAAGGATGCCAAAGAGATCTCACCGATCGCCTTCGAGGCTGTAAAGCGCATCGATGTACTGTTCGAGATCGAGCGCGACATGAACGGCCAGGACCCCGCCGCCCGTCTCGCGGCAAGACAGGTGCGCTCGGCCTCGCTGGTCGAGGATTTGGAACGCTGGTTGCGGGCCGAGCGGGCGCTCCTGTCAAAGCATGCCAAGGTCGCCAAGGCGATCGACTACCTGCTGTCGCCCAACCATTGGCCTGCCTTTACCCGCTTCCTATCCGACGGTCGGATCTGCCTGAGCAACAACGCCGCTGAGCGTTCGCTGAGAGGGGTGGCTCTGGGCAGAAAATCCTGGCTCTTCGCAGGGTCCGAGCGCGGCGGTAAGCGCGCGGCCTTCATGTATTCCCTCATTGGCACTGCAAAATTGAACGACATCGACCCCCAAAGTTGGTTGGCAGACGTCATCGCCCGGATCTCAGACCTGCCGGTCTCGCGGCTTCCAGAACTGCTGCCGTGGCAGTGGAAGTCGATGCAAAAAACCAACGTCAAGGCTGCATAGCCGCGGCTCTCGGCGCATGCTTACGAAGATGGTGACGCTTTGAAGAGGTCGATCGGGGTCAGCCGCGCAGCACTTCGGGGGCGCAAGGGTAAAATCTCCCCTCCACTTCTCAGCACCGAGCAAAGCAACCGATGCTGGCGCTTCGCTCGGATCCTTGGCCATGCCATTGGCGTATTCGGCTCGGAAGACGCGGCATCGGTCTGGATGAACAGGCCGGCTATAGGGCTCGAGGACCGGAAACCTGTCGATCTCCTCGCAACATATCCCGGAATGGAGCTGGTCGAGCAGTATCTGACCCAGATCGAATATGGGGTGTACATGGGGAGCCCGCAGAATTCGGAAAAAATCGTACGCTAAGGTTTTCCGGGCATCCGTAAGGGCCGAAACTTCCCGTCTTCCAGTCTGCGGCTCTGCCGCCAGACGTAATCGCCGGTTAGGTTGATGTGCTCCCAGCCCAGCGGCGACAGGAATTGCAGCAGCTCGCCGTCCACCGGCTTGCCGGCCTCGACCAACCCCTGGGTGGCGCGTTCCAGGTACACCGTGTTCCACAGCACGATAGCCGCCGTCACCAGGTTGAGGCCGCTGGCCCGGTAGCGCTGCTGCTCGAAGCTCCGATCCCTGATTTCCCCAAGGCGGTTGAAGAACACCGCCCTGGCCAGCGAGTTGCGCGCCTCACCTTTGTTCAGGCCGGCATGCACGCGGCGGCGCAGTTCAACACTTTGCAGCCAGTCCAGGATGAACAGCGTGCGCTCGATCCGGCCCAGCTCGCGCAGGGCCACGGCCAGTCCGTTCTGGCGCGGGTAGCTGCCGAGCTTGCGCAGCATCAGCGAGGCGGTGACGGTGCCCTGCTTGATCGAGCTGGCCAGGCGCAGGATGTCGTCCCAGTGGGCACGCACGTGCTTGATGTTCAGGGTGCCGCCGATCAGCGGGCGCAACGTCGGGTAGGCTTGCACGCCCTGCGGCACGTACAGCTTGGTTTCGCCGAGGTCGCGGATGCGCGGCGCGAAGCGGAAGCCTAGCAGGTGCATCAGGGCAAAGACGTGATCGGTGAAGCCGGCCGTGTCGGTGTAGTGCTCCTCGATCCGCAGGTCGGACTCGTGGTACAGCAGGCCGTCGAGCACATAGGTGGAATCGCGGACGCCGACATTCACCACGCGGGTGCTGAACGGCGCGTACTGGTCGGAGATATGGGTATAGAACAGCCGTCCCGGCTCGCTACCGTACTTCGGGTTGACGTGCCCGGTGCTCTCGCCCCGGCCACCCGCGCGGAAGCGCTGGCCATCGGAGGATGAGGTCGTGCCGTCGCCCCAGTGGGCGGCAAAGGCGTGGCGATACTGGTGGTTGACCAGCTCGGCCAAGGCCGCCGAATAGGTTTCGTCGCGGATGTGCCAGGCTTGCAGCCAGGACAGCTTGGCGTAGGTCAGGCCGGGGCTCGACTCGGCCATCTTGGTCAGCCCGAGGTTGATCGCATCACCGAGGATTGCGGACAGCAGCAACGTCCTGTCTTTGGCCTCGGCCCCGTCCTTCAAGTGGGTGAAGTGGCGGCTGAAGCCCGTCCAGTCGTCCACGTCCATCAGCAGTTCGGTGATCTTGATGCGCGGCAGTAACTGGCTGGTTTGGTCGATCAGCGCCTGCGCCCGATCCGGCACCGCCGCATCCAGCGGGGTGATTTTCAGCCCTGACTCGGTGAGGATGGCATCGGGCAGCTCGTTGTCCTTGGCCAGGCGGGTGACGGTGGCCAACTGCTCGTCCAGCAGCTGCAAACGCTCTTCCAGGTACTGGTCGCTGTTCGGGTTGATCGCCAGGGGCAGGGCCTGCTCGCGCTTGAGTGCGGCGAACTTCTCGGCCGGCAGCAGGTAGTCGTCGAAGTCGCGGAACTGCCGCGAGCCCTTGACCCAGATGTCGCCGGAGCGCAGGGCGTTCTTCAGCTCGGACAGGGCGCAGATTTCGTAGAATTTCCGGTCGAGGCCTTCCGGGGTGATCACCAGCGGCTTCCAGCGCGGCTTGATGAAGGCCGTGGGTGCATCGGCCGGCACCTTGCGCAGGTTGTCGGCGTTCATCTCACGCAGGGTCTGCACGGCTGCCAGCACGCCTTGCGCGGCCGGCCCGTGCTGTTCCCCAACTTTTCGCTCGGCGAAGAGTATGAACATGCGCCGCCGGCGACGAATCGCCAAATCTCACCGTATCTCCCGAGCGGACGATTTCGCACCGGTCTGCCCGTCGAAGGGCTTGCGATCGAACGGGGCGACCTTTTCTATGCATGTCCGCGAGCCAGCGTCTTTTATGGCACGGCGCTCGACGCCGACCTTCGGACGCGCGGCGTAAGCACGCTTGTCATGGCCGGGATAAGCACCACCGGCGTTGTTCTTTCAAGCGTCGCCTGGGCTAGTGATGCGGACTACGACGTGCGTTTGGTCCAGGACTGCTGCTACGACCCGGATCGGGATGCCCACGAAGCTCTGTTGCGTTCCGGGTTCGGCGGACGTGTACAGGTCGTGTAATTTTCGGGCCTCGCATGATCGCGGCCATAGCCGCAGGTGGATTGGTGCGAGGCAGGGCCAGTCCAAGTCAGGGTGCGGTCATCGCGGCGCCTGCAACTCTCAAAAACCCATCGCCGTAGCGGAGGTCTTGTAATCGCATGTCATTACGCACGCCCGATTTATTGTTCACAGCGATAGCACCTGCCATTTGGGGCAGCACCTACATTGTCACCACCCAATACCTGCCGAACTTCTCACCGATGACGGTCGCGATGCTGCGGGCGTTGCCGGCGGGTTTATTGCTCGTGATGATCGTCCGACAGATTCCAACGGGAATCTGGTGGATGCGCATCTTCATCCTCGGCGCACTTAATATTTCGCTATTCTGGAGCTTGTTGTTTATTTCGGTCTACCGCCTGCCGGGCGGGGTCGCGGCGACGGTAGGCGCTGTGCAGCCGCTGATGGTCGTGTTCATCTCTGCCGCTCTGCTAGGTAGCCCGATACGATTGATGGCGGTCCTGGGGGCTATTTGCGGAACTGCGGGCGTGGCGCTGTTGGTGTTGACACCAAACGCAGCGCTAGATCCTGTCGGCGTCGCAGCGGGCCTGGCGGGGGCGGTTTCCATGGCGTTCGGAACCGTGCTGACCCGCAAGTGGCAACCTCCCGTGCCTCTGCTCACCTTTACCGCCTGGCAACTGGCGGCCGGAGGACTTCTGCTCGTTCCAGTAGCTTTAGTGTTTGATCCGCCAATCCCGATGCCTACAGGAACCAATGTTCTCGGCCTGGCGTGGCTCGGCCTGATCGGAGCGGGTTTAACCTACTTCCTTTGGTTCCGGGGGATCTCGCGACTCGAACCTACAGTTGTTTCCTTACTGGGCTTTCTCAGCCCGGGGACCGCCGTGTTGCTAGGATGGTTGTTCTTGGATCAGACGCTGAGTGCGCTTCAAATCATCGGCGTCCTGCTCGTGATCGGGAGTATCTGGCTGGGCCAACGTTCCAACCGCACTCCTAGCAGGCTGTTGAAATACCCAACAACTGTGCGCACGCCACCCCTTGTGGTGCCATGATCGCCCCCCGTTGAGCCTCCTATCGTCGCAACTCCCGTCGGCTGCTCATTGCAGAATCCGGTATGGCCAGGCCCATTTTCTGGTCATTTCCATGACTTTCATCACCATCACCCCAACGCCGGACGCAATGCGGCCAATGTCCGCAGCCGTGCGTTCTCCGCCTCCAGATCGGCGCGGGCAGCGGTGGCGTAGGATTGCCTTTGGTCGGCGGTGTAGAACCGGAACGGGTCTTCCGTCTTGTGTGGCAGTGGCGGCAGTGGCGTGGTGGTCATTGCGAAAGCTCCTG
>JALQYS010000045.1 GCA_023254015.1 Paracoccaceae bacterium | reverse complement strand
GTCAAGTCGAATGACAAGACACGCGCCCGGCTGAACAGCATGAAGCATTTCCTGTCGACCATCGACTATCCGGGCAAGGACCATTCGGTGGTTGGCCAGCCCGATCCGCTGATCGTGGGGCGCGCCAGACAGGTGCTGCAGGGGGCGGGTCATATCCTTGACACCGCGCTGCATCCGGCCATCCGCGCCTCTGAAGACTGACACCTTGCCCTGCCCCGTCTTTCGCGCCGGGGCAGGGACACGCGCCGGAGCGGCAAGTCGGGGTGATCGGGGGCGCCCGCGCCCCGCCCCGGACCGCGCCTTGCCCTACCTGGCTTGGGCCTTGTGACGCCCGCCGCCCGTCGCTACACTTGCGACAATGAGCCCCATGTCTTTTCCCGCCCATGCCCGGGCCGTCCTTGTTCTGGGCCTGCCGCTGATCGGCAGCCACATCGCGCAAATGGCACTGCATGTCACCGATACCGTGCTTCTGGGCTGGTATGGGGTGAGCGAGCTGGCTGCCGTCGTCCTGGCGACCTCGGTCTTTTTCGTGGTGTTCATTCTGGGGTCAGGCTTTGCGCAGGCGGTGATGCCGCTGGTCGCCACCGCGCTTGGGGCCGGGGATGAAACCCGCGTCCGCCGTGATGCTCGCATGGGCCTGTGGCTGTCGATCGGCTTTGGCCTTGTCAGCTATCCGCTGTTCTGGTGGTCGAAGCCACTGCTACTGGCCCTTGGACAAAAGCCCGAAGTCGCCCTTCTGGCGCAGGATTTCCTGCGGATCGGCGGACTGGGCATGGTGCCCGCCCTGCTGGTGATGGCCTTGAAAAGCTATCTTGCCGCGCTGGAAAAGACACAAGTCGTGCTTTGGACCACGGTTCTGGCCGTGTTTGTCAACGGGGCCCTGGCCTATGCGCTGATCTTCGGCCGCTGGGGCGCGTCCGAGATGGGCGTGCGCGGGGCCGCCATCGCCTCGGTCGCGGTCCAGACCCTCAGCTTTGTGGTGCTGGGGCTTTATGCACATTTCCAGCCCTCGCTGCGCCGGTTCCACCTGTTCCAGCGGTTCTGGCGGGCAGATGGGGCGGCGCTGCGGGCGGTGTTCAGGCTTGGCTGGCCCATCGGCGTTACGGGGCTTGCCGAGAGCGCGCTTTTCACGGCCACCGCGCTGATGATGGGCTGGGTCGGCACGGTCGAACTGGCGGCCCATGGCATCACCATGCAGGCCGTAGCTCTGACCTTCATGGTGCATCTGGGCCTGTCGAACGCGGCCACCGTGCGGGCAGGCAAGGCCGACGGCGCGGGCGATGCCCGGTCGTTGCGCGACGGGGCCAAGGTGGCGATTGCCATGTCAGTGGTCTTTGGCCTTGCGATGATCGCGCTGTTCCTGACCCTTGCCCCGCAGATCATCGGCCTGTTCCTTGACCGGGAAAAGCCCGGCTCGGCCGAGATTCTGGCCTTTGGGATCAAGCTTTTGGCGGTGGCGGCGCTGTTTCAGATGGCCGATGCCATGCAGGTGATGGCTTTGGGCCTGTTGCGCGGCATCCGGGACACGCGGGTGCCGATGATCGCGGCCGCCGTCAGCTATTGGCTGATCGGGATTCCGGTGGGCTATTTCCTGGGATTTGCGATGGGTCTTGGCGGCATCGGCCTGTGGCTGGGGCTGGTGGTGGGGCTGGCCTTTGCGGCGACGCTGATGATGTGGCGCTTCTGGCATCGCGCGCGCCGGGCCTGAGGGCCTATTCGGCGGCCTCGTCCCGCAGCAGACGCTCGGCCTTCTTGCGCACCAGAACGCTGCGCAGATCATGCATCGCCATCAAGAGCGCATCCGTCACCGCCTCCAGCTGCTCATCGCTGGCCTTGGCCTGCGCCCATTGCGTCGTCAGGTTAAGATGATCGACCGCCCGCAGGATGTCATCGACATCCCGCGCCTCAAGCACGGCACGGCGCTCCTCGACCCAATCGGCAATCAGCGCCTCTTCGGCCTTGGTCAGCGCCCGATCACCATGCGGCTTGATCTTGCCATTGTTGATGTTGACCGTGGCGATCTCTTCCATGTCGATACGGCGCTGGCGGTTTTCGGTGTCGACCCGAAACACCACCGCGCCATTCTCGCGCACCCGGAAATAATACTCCGGCAGATCGCCCACGGTTCGCCCCTTATTTCAGTCCAGCGCAGAAGGTCTGGATGCGGCGGCAAGCCTCTTCCAGAACGCTGTCGGCCGTAGCGTAGCTGACGCGGAAGTTCGGCGAAAGGCCGAAGGCCGCCCCGAACACCACCGCAACCCCGGTTTCCTCCAGCAGCGCGCTGGCAAAGGCCTCGTCATCGACGATCTTCACCCCGCCCGCGCTGGTCTTGCCGATGCAGCCCGAAATGTCGGGATAGACATAGAAGGCGCCCTCGGGTTTCGGGCAGGTCACGCCGGGGGCGGCGTTCAACATGGACACCACCAGATCGCGGCGGCGCTGGAAAAGCTTGCGGTTCGGGGCCAGGAAGTCCTGCGGTCCGGTCAACGCCTCCAGCGCGGCATATTGGCTGACCGAACAGGGGTTTGAGGTGGACTGGCTCTGGATCGTGCCCATCGCCTTGATCAGCGCGACGGGCCCGCCAGCATAGCCGATCCGCCAGCCGGTCATGGCATAGGATTTCGACACGCCGTTGCAGGTCAGCGTGCGGTCGTAAAGGCCGGGCTCCACCTGCGCGGGCGTCACGAATTCGAAATCGTCGAAAACCAGATGTTCATACATGTCGTCCGACATGATCCAGACATGCGGATGGCGCATCAGCACATCGGTCAGCGCCTTCAACTCGGCCCGGGTATAGCCCGCGCCGGTGGGGTTCGACGGGCTGTTGAAGATGAACCACTTGGTTTTCGGCGTGATCGCCGCCTCCAGCTGCGCCGGCGTCAGCTTGAAATCGTTCTCGATGCCGCATTCCACCGCAACCGGCGTGCCCCCGGCCAAAAGCACCATGTCGGGGTAGGACACCCAATAGGGCGCGGGAATGATCACCTCATCGCCGGGGTTACAGGTGGCCATCAGCGCATTGTAAAGGATCTGCTTGCCGCCCGTGCCCACCGTGATCTGATTCGGCGCGTATTTCAGACCGTTTTCCCGTTCGAACTTGGCGCAGATCGCCTTTTTCAACTCGGGGATGCCATCCACCGGGGTATAGCGCGTCTTGCCCTGATCGATCGCCCGCTTGGCCGCCTCGCGGATGTTTTCCGGCGTGTCGAAATCTGGCTCGCCCGCGCCAAGGCCGATCACGTCTCGGCCCTGGGCCTTCAGCTCGGCCGCCTTGGTGGTCACCGCGATGGTGGGCGACGGTTTGACGCGGGCAAGCGTGTCGGAGAGAAAGGCCATGACGGGCTCCGGGGCTGGAAAGGATCTGCGGGCTGTCATAGGCTTGGGGGGCAACAGGATCAAGGGTTCGAGGATGGAAACGGCAGAGGCGCGGCTGAAACGAATGGCGATGCGGTCCTGGCGGCGCGGCACGAAAGAGATGGATCTGGTGCTGGGGCCCTATGCCGACGCCCATCTGGCGGCGATGGATGCGACGACGCTGGCGCTTTACGACCGGCTTCTGGGCGAAAACGATCAGGATCTCCTGCCTTGGGTTCTGGGACAAACCCCAGCCCCCGAGGATTATGCAGGGCTGATCGCCGAGATCGGCGCCTTCGCCCGCGCGCGTCTGGGGCGCTGAGACGGGTTTTCGTCGAAAACCCGTCCCCCTGCCCCGCCGCCCGGCGCCTGCGAGTTTTCGACGAAAACTCGGGCAGGCGGGGAAAGACGAAAACCCTTGGCAAATTTCCGGCAAAACCGCAGCGAATCCCGCTTTAGTTTACGTTATGTTTGCGTTTTGTCCGCAGTCTCGCCTGAAATCCTTTCTGCGCAGGAGACTGACATGACGCTGCACTCCCCGGTTCTGGATGGCTCGCAAAAGGCCATGATGGCGGGTTATCTGGACAATCTTTCGATGCTCGAACGGCTGCACCGCCTGCTGCTTGACGTCATCAAGGACGAGTTCGAGCGGCTTGCGATCCTGGAAATCAACTCGGTTCAGGCGCTCTTGCTGTTCAACATCGGCGAAAACGAGGTGACGGCGGGCGAATTGAAAACCCGCGGCTATTATCAGGGCTCGAACGTCTCCTACAACCTGAAGAAGCTGGTCGAACTGGGCTACATGCACCACCAGCGGTCGGAAATCGACCGCCGGTCGGTGCGGGTGCGGCTGACCGAAAAGGGCCGCCGGGTGCGTGGGCTTCTGGCCGATCTTTTCGCCCGCCATGCCGAAGGGCTGGCCAAGCGGGGCCTCGTCGACGCCGCCGGGATGGACCACATGAACACCTCGCTCAAGCGGATCGAGAGGTATTGGACGGAACAGATCCGCTATATCTACTAGGTCAATAGCTTGGCCACCGCGCGCAATTCGAACTTCTGGATCTTCCCGGTCGAGGTTTTGGGCAGTTCGGTGAACACCACATGTTTGGGTGTCTTGAACCCGGCCAGCCGCGCCCGGCAATGCGCGATCAACTCGGCCTCGGTGACCAAGGCGCCGGGCTTCAGTTCGACAAAGGCACAAGGCACCTCGCCCCATTTGTCATCGGGCTTTGCCACGACCGCGCACAGGCTGACGGCGGGGTGATGCATCAGCGCGCCCTCCACCTCGACGGAGGACACATTCTCGCCGCCCGAAATGATGATGTCCTTCGCCCGGTCGGTGATCTTCAGATAGCCGTCGGGATGCTGAAAGGCGATGTCGCCCGAGCGGAACCAACCGCCCTTGAACGCCTCGGCGGTGGCGGTCGGGTTCTTGTAATAGCCCTTCATCACCATATTGCCGCGCATGGCGATCTCGCCCAGATG